>CAZCKR010000082.1:3051-8289 GCA_964499305.1 uncultured Candidatus Bathyarchaeia archaeon
ACCCTGTTCTACGAGGTCGCCGCCCACATCACCCGGGCGGGCCTCGGGCAGAGCACATGCGTGGGCCTGGGCGGGGACCCCGTGGTGGGCCTCGACTACGTGGACGTACTCCGCTGGTTCGAGGAGGACCCCGAGACCGAGGCCGTCGCCCTGATAGGGGAGATCGGGGGAGACGCGGAGGAGCGGGCGGCCGCCTTCATCGGGGACGGAGGCTTCACCAAGCCGGTGGCTGCGTACGTCGCTGGCAGGGCCGCCGTGCCCGGTAAAAGGATGGGTCACGCCGGCGCCATCATCCAGGGAAGCATGGGGACGGCTGAGAGCAAGATGAACGCCCTCAGGGACGCCGGTGTCACGGTGGGGGAGCTGCCCAGTCAGGTGGCTGAGGCCTTGAAGAGGCTCCTCTAGTCCTTCTCCAGCGCCTCTAAGAGTTCTTCAAGCATCCTATAGGTCAGGCCCCAGACGATGTCGTCCCCTATCCTGTATATCGGGGAGTCGAAGCCTTTGACGACTGCCCGCGACTTGAATTCTCTAAGATCGTTGATGGGCGTCCACATGTACTTCGTCAACTCGTAGTTCAATCTGATGGGCGGGTCGCCCTCGAAGAGGTAGAGTATGGGCTGAACCGAGAAGGTGTTCCTCACCCAGGAGAAGAGTGGCTCCAAAAATCCTAGGGGCTCATGGCCCCTGAGGTCGATGCTCGTCTCCTCCATCACCTCCCTGACGGCGGTGTCCACCACGCCACTGTCCTGCGCCGCCTTCTTGCCCCCCGGGAAAGCCATGTCCCCGCTCCACGGGTCCCCCTCCACCTCGGCTCTCTTGACGAGAAACACCTCTAGGCCGTCGTCAACGGACCTGATTAGTATGGCTACCGCTGCGTTCGCGCTCTCGTCCGGGCTTCCCTTCAGGTGTTTCGTGAGCCTTGTGAGACCATCCAGGGGATGCATCTGTTTCTCCTTCAAATTGGTGGCGCAATCCGTCTAAAATGTTATGATCCGCCTCAGGGGAGAAGATAAGGTTATCAGTTAAAACGCGGTCACTTATGTCGTGTCCGGAAAACCGTGTAAGAATACCTTTATCAGGTACAATTACTCTGGTACAAGGATTTAACCTAGACTAAATAGAGATGTTAGACTTGGCAGACAGAGACGGCGTCCCTAACCAGGGGGAGCAGAAGAACCAGCAGATGGAATTGATCAAGGACCGCATGAGCAGGGTAAAGCACAAGATCGCGGTCATCAGCGGCAAGGGAGGCGTGGGGAAGAGCCTCGTAACAGTCAACCTGGCCATGGGGCTGGCGGTCAACAGCAAAGAGAGACGGGTCGCCATACTGGACGCGGACCTCACCGGCCCCTGCGTCCCGAAGATGATGGGCCTAAAAGGCAAGAGGCTCGACGTAGGCCCCGTGGGCATAGCCCCTGTTAAGGGGCCCGAGGGAGTCGACGTGGTCTCCATGGACTTTTTGTTGCCCACAGACGATTCCCCCGTCATCTGGCGGGGACCACTTAAGATGGGCGCCATACGCCAGTTCCTCGGCGAGGTCGCGTGGGGGCCTCTGGACTTCCTCCTCGTGGACCTGCCGCCAGGCACCGGGGACGAGAGCCTCAGTATACTGCAGCTCCTGCCGGAGATGGATGGAGTCGTCATAGTCACCATCCCCAGCGAGGTGAGTCAGGCCGTCGTCAAGAAGGCAGTCACCTTCGCCCGCAAGATGAATGTACCCGTGTTTGGCATAATAGAGAACATGGCTGGGCTGGTGTGTCCCCACTGCGGCGAGACCATCGAGGTGTTCAGCGAGGGGGGCGGAGCCAGAGTCGCGGAGGACATGGGTGTGGAGCTCCTCGGAAGCATACCCATAGACCCCAGGATATCCACGGACAGCGACGAGGGGACCCCGTTCATACTCAGGCACCCTGATTCTCCCGCAGCCGAGTCGTTCAGAGAAGTAGTCGAAAAGATAGAGAAAAAGGTGAAACATGAATGAAAGTAGCGGTATCTTCCACCGGAGGAAGCCTCGAAAGCGCCGTGGACCCAAGGTTCGGGCGCTGCAGCGTCTTCCTCGTAGTGGACACGGAAACGATGAATTATCAGGCAGTACCCAACTCCAGCATAGGGGCAGCCCACGGCGCCGGCATAGGCGCAGCCCAGAGCGTGGCCCAGCTGGGGGTTACAGCCGTACTAACGGGCCAAGTCGGCCCTAACGCCCACATGGCTTTAAGCCAGGGAGGGGTCCAGATATACACAGGGGCCTCCGGCACGGTACGCCAAGCCGTAGAGGCGTATAAACGGGGAGAACTGAGATCGGCGTCCTCCGCGACGGTGGGCGGACACTTCGGCCAAGGCGGCCGAGCAATGGGTGGAGGCAGAGGTCAAGGCAGACGCCGACCATAGGAGTCTAGAAAGATGGTGAAGCTATTTATCCCGACAGAAGACGAATCCGGTGCCACTCTTTCAGCCCACTTCGGGCGTGTACCTTACTACGCGTGGTACGTCATCGAGTCCGGTGAGGTTAAGGAAAGCGGCATTGTACCCAACGACAGTGACCATTTCGGTGGCATAGGCAGCCCGCCTGAAAGGATCAGGAGCCAGGGAGGCGAGGTCGTGATCTCCGCTGGGATGGGTATGAAGGCAATCCAGATGTTCCAGGAATTTAACATAGCCGTGCTACAGGGAAAAAGTCCCAGCAGCGCGGAGAACATAAAAGCATTCATCCGCGGCGAGTTGCAGGAGCTCACCCGTGGCTGCCTACACGACTACGGGCACTGACTCATATGAAGATAGTTGTAGCCAGCGGCAAGGGCGGCACAGGTAAGACCAGCGTAGCCGTCAACTTAGCGCTCAGCGTCGAGGCGGAGCAGTACATAGACTGCGATGTTGAGGAGCCCAACGCCCATATATTCCTTAAACCCGGGCACAAGAGGCAACAGCCAGTGGAGCTACTTGTCCCCATCATCGACGAGAAAAAATGCACTTATTGCCGTAAATGCGCAGAGTTCTGCCAGTACAACGCTCTGTTCGTAGCTGGCGAGACCGCGATGGTATTCAACGAGCTCTGCCACAGCTGCGGCGGATGCAAGCTCGTCTGCCCCGAGGAAGCCATAACCGAGGAGCCCAGGCAGATAGGGACGATAACAGTCTCCGAGTCCAGCGGCATGAGCCTCGTGTACGGTGAGCTTAACGTGGGAGAAGCCCTGGCGGTCCCGGTGATAGCCGCCGTCAAGGGGCAGGCTGTTGACGAAGGACTCATCATATTGGACGCTGCGCCCGGATCGGCGTGCCCGCTCGTGGAGACCGTACACGGGACAGACTTCTGCCTAATGGTCACAGAGCCAACCCCGTTCGGGCTGCACGACTTGGAGGTCGCCACCGAGGTTGTGGAGCAGCTCACCGTTCCCATGGGCGTTGTGGTGAACTTTGCCGGAGTCGGCGATAGGGGCGTATACGAGTTCTGTGAGCGCAAGGGAATCCCGATCCTCATGGAGATACCTTACGACCGGAGGATAGCCGAACTGTACAGTAGGGGGATACCCTTCACAGCCGAGATGACGGAGTGGCGCGCAAGGTTCACTGAACTACTGGCGACCGTGGAGACGATGATCAAATGAAGCAGGTAACCATACTGAGCGGTAAAGGCGGGACAGGGAAGACAAGCGTCGTAGGTAGCTTTGCAGCCCTAGCGGACCTGCCGATCCTAGCCGACTGCGACGTAGACGCCAGCAACCTACACCTGATCCTCAACCCAGATGTCAAGGAGACTATGGCTTTCAAGGGCCTGAACCTCGCCGAGATCGACCCAGAGAAGTGCAATAAGTGTGGCCTCTGCGAAAGGCTATGCAGGTTCAACGCAATCCACGACTACGAGGTGGACCCCATCCACTGCGAGGGATGCAAGGTCTGCGTCGTCAACTGCCCAGTGGAGGCTATCAACTTCAACGAACGGGTGTGCGGCCACGCTTACCTCAGTGAGACAAAATATGGCCCAATGAGCCACGCCAGGCTGATCCCCGGCATGGAGAACAGTGGCAAACTCGTGTCTCTTGTCCGTCAGAACGCCGTGAAGCTGGCGGAGGAGACAGGCAGAGAGCTCATACTAGTGGACGGTCCACCCGGCATCGGGTGCCCAGTCATAGCCAGCCTCAGCAACGTCGACGCAGCGGTCGCGGTGGTAGAACCCACCTTAAGCGGTATACATGACTTGAAGCGCTTGCTTCAGCTTCTGGAGCACTTTGAGATTATACCCAGCGTCATCGTAAACAAGTATGACCTGAACAGCAATAACACGGCGTCCATAAGGGTCTTCTGCGAGGAGAACGAGATACCCATACTGGGGATGATCCCTTTCGACGAGAACGTCACAAAGGCCATGGTTCAAGCCGAACCTGTCGTCGTCTACAGCCCAGACTCGCCGGCTTCGCTAGCCCTTAAGGAGGCTTGGATAGAGTTCAGCTCGTTCCTAGACCTCTAGCTGAGCCAAGTATCTGTCTACGGTTTCTTTTACTTTTTCGTCCTGAGAGGCGCTGCCTATTGCAATGCCGATGGTCTCAAGTATGTTGGTGGCGCCTGGACCTATGTCACTCGATAATAATACGTTTACGCCATTATCCTTCAGCGTCCTCGCGGCCACTGGGCCTGCTCCTTGGCTCATCTCGGCCGCCCTGTTCTTGACTACCTTAACGTCATGTATCTTGTCGTCTTGGATGGTTACGATGGTGAAGGCTGGCGCTCGCGAGAAGGTGTCGGCTACTCTGTCTCTCAGCCCTTTCTCTCCCTTGGAGGGTACCGCTATCTTCATCTCGATCACAAAAAGGGGGTTGGGGTACTAGTCTGTTTCCTCTGAGCCGAGCTCTTCTAGGCGCTTCCTGAGGGCCGCCAGCTCCTGCTCCAAGTACTTGGTCTGGTCCTGAAGGTAGACACGCTCATCGGGGACCGGGCCCACCGCTGAGGCGTCGGCCGGGGGCACCGGGACGGCGCCCTGGTAGTCGGGGTTCGTCCACCACCACCTGGGTAGCCAGGGGAACCTGGCGCACTTCGTGGGGTCGCCCGTGTACCCGTATCCTCTGCCGTAGCCGTAGATCTGGCCTGGCCGCTGCCACGGGGGCAGGTCTCTGAATGGCCCGTTTCCGGGGTATCTTCCTCTTCTTCCTCTGTATCCCATCTCTTTCACCTTTCTGTGCGGATGCACAGATTTCATTATGTGCATAACCACGGAAATATATAAATATTGTGATAATGCACAGAATA
>CAZCKR010000083.1:0-8279 GCA_964499305.1 uncultured Candidatus Bathyarchaeia archaeon
GGGTTGACGCCGGGCTCGAAGCTGCCCCGCGGGCTGGTCTTGGTGACGAAGCCCTTCTTGCTAGTGGGGCTCGTCTGGCCTGTCGTCAACCCGTAGATGAGGTTGTCGTGTATCACGTAGGTTATGTCCACGTTCCGCCTGGCGGCGTGGGCGAAGTGGCCCAACCCGATGTTGAAGGCGTCGCCGTCACCGGCGAACCCCAGCACCGTCAGGCCGTGGTTCGCCAGCTTGATGCCTGTCGCCGCCGGGAGAACCCTGCCGTGGATGGTGTGTATGCCGTTCACGTTTATGTAGTCGGTGAACTTGCCGTGGCAGCCGATGCCCGTAACGGCAACCACCTCCTCGCGCCTCAGCCCGAGGTCCACGAGGGCCTGCTTCACCGTCATGAGTATGGCGAAGTTACCGCAGCCGGGGCACCACGTGTTGGTGGCCGGAGTGCCAAAGTCCTTCATGGTCAGCATCACGCCACCTCCAACGCCTTGTCGCGTATCTCGTGGGGTGTGAACGCGCGACCGTCGTACCTGAGAGCCACGTGCTCGAAGCTGTAACCCGTGTTCAGCTTGATGAGGGTCCCCAGCTGGGACGACCGATTGTTCTCGATGAGGATGGTCTCGCCCTGGAGGTACTGAGGCAGGTCCTCGGGAAAAGGCTCCACCACAGCCACCTGCACATACCTTGCCGCGACGCCCTTCTCCTCGAGCATCCAAATAGCCTCGAGGGCGGGACCCTTACTGCTTCCCCACCCCACGAATGTTACGTCGGGGTCTTCCGCGCCGTACACCCTTATGGGCTCCAGCGCCTCGACTGCCTCCAATATCTGAGGCGTCTTCCTGAACCGTTTGTCGACCATCATCTTCGTTGGGCCCGGTTTGGATGTGCCGAACCCGCGTTCCACGTGCTCGTTGCTGTTGGCCAGCACCAAGGCGTTCAGTGTCCCCGGCAATACACGGGGGCTCACGCCGTCCTCGGTGATCCTGTATCTCCCATACTCGTCGTCCCCAGTCCACTCGGTCAACAGCTTGCCTCTGTCGATCTTCACCTTGGAGGGGTCGAAGGGCTCGGTGGTCCTGTGGCTCTCGATGACGTTCTTGTCCGTGAGCACGATGACGGGTATCTGGAACCTCTCAGCCAGGTTGAACGCCTCGGCCGTCATGTAGAAGCACTGATCCACGTCACCCGGGGCAAGGACCACACGCTGGAACTCGCCGTGGGCGCCGTAGACGGCGAACAGCAGGTCGCCCTGCGCTGAGTAGGTAGCGAGGCCCGTGCTGGGGCCGGGGCGCTGACCCAGCATGACCACCACCGGCGTCTCCGTCATGGCGGCCATGCTCAGGCCCTCCGCCATGAGGCAGAAGCCCCCGCCGCTGGTGGCGGTCATGGACCGCACCCCGGCGTAGCCCGCGCCCACCGCCATCAATATGGCGCTTATCTCGCTCTCCGTCTGAACAACCGCGATGCCGCTGTCCTCGTCGTGGGCGAACATGTAGTGCAGCACAGGGCTTGATGGCGTCATCGGGTAAGCCGAGTAGAACCTGCAGCCGGCGGCCATCGCGCCGAGGGCCACGGCCTCGTTCCCTGTGAGCCAAATCCGCTCGGGGCGCGGCCCCGGCTCAACGGTGCACCGGAACCCGTAGTTGTACTTTACCACGTACTCCCAGCCCCTCTGAAGCGCCTCGACGTTCACCTCGACGATCCTGGGCCTCCCCTCGAAGGTCTCGGCGACCACCTCCTTCAGCGAGCCGAGGCCGAGCCCTATGAGCGCGGCTACAGCGCCCAGAGCCACGGTGTTCCTCATGATCTCCGGGCCCTCAAGCTCCTTCACGATCTCCGTCATGGGCACAGGGTAGAAGGTGACGTCGTCCCGCCCCGTCTCGCCGGGATCAAACCCATGCTTCTCGTCGACTATTACCCCGCCTCCGTCGTTCACCATGTCGAGGTGGATGGATACGGTCTCCTCGTTCAACGCCACAAGCAGATCGGTGTGCGGCGTAGGGCTGTGCACCTCCCTGCTCGAAGCCCTGACCCTGTAGAAGTTGTGGCCGCCCCTGATGAGGCTCGGGTAGTCTATCTCCCCGAAGCAGTGGAACCCAGCCCTCATCAGCGCCTTACCGAGTAGCATGCCGCTGCGGCTTATCCCCTGTCCCGCCTCTCCCCCTACGATAATCGAAACCGTGTCATCAAACAGACCTGAACACTTCATCTCAGACACTCCAATAAAATCTAGAACATGAATACCGCGAGAAGCACGGTTAATATAGGTTTAGCATGGGCTGGCTCTCCACCCTCGGAAAACATTTAAAACGTATAAACCGGCGTATCATGAGATAGGTGAAAGCTATGCCTACAATTACGATTAGTGACGCTTGTGATGGAGACGCTGTATGTGTCGACATCTGCCCCATGAACGTGTACGACATGGTAGACAACAGGTCCGTCCCCGAGAGGACTGACGACTGCATCATGTGCATGGCGTGCGTTAACGCCTGTCCCCAACAGGCCATCACAGTCGAGGAGTAAACTCCCCGAAAAAACCTTTTTTCATCTATTTTTCTAGTGCTGTCTGACAGCGATAGCCCTGACTATGTCGGCGGTGTTCTCGCACCAGTCTGCCACGGTCTCGATGGCGTCTAAGAACTCGTTCAGCAGGATCAGTGCTCCAGTTGTGAACTCCGGGAACTCCAGCGTCGCGAAGTGTCTCCTCGCCTCCTCGTAGAGGTCGTCGATGTTCTCCTCAAGCATCTCCACCTCGTTGGCCAGCGTCAGAGCCTTCTTGCTATCCTTCGGAAGAGCCCTGATACAATGAGTCAGCACCTTGACGCAGTCCACGTTCGCCCTGACCATGTTCATGGTGGCGACCTTGATCTCGTCAGGCGCCTTCTCGAAGGGGATGCTGTTGAGTATCCTGCCAGCCTCCTTGCTCCAGTCGGCTATCCAGTCCACGGCCCTCACCATCTCCATGAGGTCGTCCCTCTCCTCCGGGAACATCTCGCCCTCCGTGAGCTCCTCCACCATCCTGCGGCGGAGCTCGTCGGCCTGCATCTCCATCTCGGAGACGCTCATGTAGTATCTCTTGCATTTATCGTGGTCGCATTCGGCCGCCGCCTCCACCATCGCGTAGAGGCTGTTCACCGCCTTCTGGGTCAGCTCCAGGTGATCCTCCACCATCTTCAGCACCTTGTGCCCTCTCTTGGGGGCGAACCAGCCGAATATTCTCCTTGACAACCTAAGCCAACACCTCTGTGTATTACTATACTATATACTTTCCTTCCTCATCTTGGCTAGGTCAAATAATAGTATAGGATAATAGCGGTAGGAATAATGTGGAACAGCACCGCTATTATGACCGTCGTCCTCGGCGAAGAGGAGACAAAGGCAGCCACCCGCCTCACGAGCCTCGAAAACGGTTTAAGCATGGGCATGAAGATCAGCGCCCCCACGACATTAATCGTAAGGTGCACAAGCCACACCCCGAGGCTGATCGGGTCGCCCGTAGCCAGCGCCGCTATCATCACATCGAAAACGGTTCCGATGTTGGCGCCGAGGATGAAAGGCAGAATATAGTAGTCGGCCCTTATGACGCCGCTGGAGGCCAGTGGAACCAGAAGTGAGACCATCACCGTGGTGCTGGGAACCAGAACCGTGAAAAGGAAGCCAGCGGCAAACGCCCTCAACGGCCTCGTGAAGGTCATCCTTATCAGGTTCCAGCTTCGGGGCATACTGAACATCGCCGTCATGTACTTCTCCACGGCCCCCAACGCAAGCACCAGCGTCAGCCCGCCCAACACTATGCCGGCCCAGGGAGGGATGATCTCCAGAAGTGGATCTACCCAAGGAGTAGCCACGTCCAGGAGATCAGGGATGGCGTTCAGCCACGACGCCCTAACGAAGATGAAGCTGCCACGCCACGCGATCTTCGTGAATACACCAAAAAAAAGCTCAAGCGGATAAAAGATGGCTAAAGTGAACAGGTTGTAGAGCACGTGGCTCATGGTCACGTTGAACGCGGCCTCGCTTCCGCCCCGCCCTTTCAGCCTCTCAAGGACCGAGATGAGGAACGGCGTGACCGTGGTCCCCATCTCCGCGCCTATTATGGTGGCTACCGCCAGCGAGATGGGCAACACGCCGCTCGAGGTAAAGGCCACCACAATCGAGTCGAAGGCTCCTGAGCTGTGCAGCAACGCTGTCGAGATCCAGCCAGCGAACACGGCGCTCGTCGTGTCCCTAATAAGTAGCACGATCTTCCCGGCCAGGGATTCACCCATGATCGTGGCCGACGACTTGATCAGGACAATGGCTGAGACGAAGAAGTATAGCGCCATCAACGAGCCTACGACGTTTCTAGAGTTGGATCCCAATTGAGGTAAATTACATAGGGTTATGGATAAAAAAATAGAGTATAGAGGTTATATAGCCTATATAGAGGGTTTAAGGGGAAACCTAGAATGTTCTTATCGCGATGGCTCTGGCGATGTCAGCCGTGTTCTCGCACCAGTCCGCCACCGTCTCGACGGCGTCCATGAACTCGTTCAACAGGATCGACGCGCCGCGGGTCATACCCATGTCATCGATCCCAGCCATTATCCGCCTCGCCTCCGCGTAGAGATCGTCCACGTCCTCCTCAAACAGCTCCACCTGATCCGCGAGTTCCAGCGCCCTCTTCGGGTTCCCCGAGAGCGCGTGGATGCACTCGGCCAAGGCCCTTACGCAGCTATAGTTCTCCCGGCACATGTTCTCTATCGAATTCCTCAGCTCCTCGGGGAGCCTCTCGAACGGGATTATCACGAGTATCCTGCCGGCCTCCCTTGCGCAGTCGGCTATCCAGTCCACCGCACGAACAAGCTCCATGAGGTCGTCCCTCTCTGTGGGGTAAAGGTCCCTCTGCGAGAGCTCCGTAACCATGTCGCGCCGGATCTGGTCGGCCTTCATCTCCATCTCGGAGATCCTATCGTAGAACTCGTTCTTGGACTCAGGTGCGTCGCCGACGACCCTGACCATCTCGTAGAGCTCCCTGACGGCCCGAGTGGTCAAGTCCAGGTGGTTGTGGGTCATCTCTAGGACAGTAACGTTTCTCCTGTCCCCGAACCACCTCAGTATCCTTTCACTCAAGCCCAGCCCTCCATCATCATCTTCAACACTTCATCACCTAAAATAAGTAGATCACCAGAATCGGTATCACGAAGAACACCGCCACCACCCAGGCCAGAAGGGCGTAAGCCGCGTTCTGGTTCTGCGCTATCCTATCTCCAAGCCACTCGGCTATCTTCACAGGCACGAACCTGAGAGGAGATATCAGCCATATCGTCAAAGCCAGGATGTTCAGCATAACGTGGGCCGAGCCCAGTATCATGCCGACCACGCCGCCTGCGACGTATCCGTAGATCTGGCTGAGGTCAACCGTCGTCGCCATGTTGCATCCCACGAGGTACGGGTACGCCTTCTTCAGGTCCACCACCTTCGTCGCCAGGAACGGGATCACGAGGGAGGACCCTATGCTGCTGCTGCCAACGAGGAACGTGATGCCGAAACCTGTGGCGAAGCCCCTGTACGGGCTTTCGAAAGCTGCCTTAACCTTGTCCTCCCACTCCATCTCTATGATCTTCTCGAGCCCCTTTGTGATCATGCCCATCGTGACGATGATGACGGCGAACCACACGAGGAACAGGAGCACGCCGCCGAACCTGTCGCCAAGGAACCCTACGGCCAACGCCTTCGTGGGCTTGATCAGGGGCTCCTTGATTATTATGTCGATGATGGTCTTGTCGAAGGAGGCGAATAACTCCTCCATCTTAAGCACCTCCGTGTAGAAGTTGCCCAGCCTGATGACTGTCCCACTGATGAACCCTGTTGAGAGCTCGAGGATGAAGAAGATGGTGATGGTCAGCGCCTCGTAGACGTCGTCGACGATCACCCCCGGGATGGTGTCCTTGAACTCCTTCATGGTCATACCCCGCTGAATCCCGAAGGCGACTATCGTGTTGGTCACCGTGGTACCTATGTTGGCCCCCAGCACCATGGGCACCCCGAACTGTATCGCAGCGTCAAGCGGCAGACCGCTCGCCACCATCCCCGACATGGAGACCATGGTCGCCGCCACGACGGCGCTGCTGCTCTGGACAAGAGCCGTGCTCAATATCCCCAAGGCAAGCCCCGTCATGGGCGCCGTGTTCGAGGTTACCATGCCCAGAATGCTGGTCTGCCACTCCGCGAAGATCAGCTTGAAGCCGCTCTTGACGCCTTCGAGGCTGGCGATGAAGAGATAGATGCTGAGAGCCAAGCTTAATGCCAGTCTCACCCTGTCGTTCTTCAGTATGGGGACGCCGTCGATGAACGACTCTTTCTCAGACAAAAATACCCCTCCGTACTCCGCGGCATCCTGTGTGCCCATTAAGGGGGGTGTTCATGATCGCTTACCACGACAAGGGCCCTCAATAAAAGGTTAAGCGCTATAGAATATATTGAGAAATATAGACGCTATAGTCTAAATATTTAGACAGTATTTAGAATGGACGGCGGCTTTAGAGCTATTCAGATGCATACGGCTGCATTCGTCTACTCGACGAGAGAGAAAGGGTCGTATCCCATGTCGCGCATCATCTTCCACAGCAAAGATAAAGGTAGGCCCATGATGTTGTGGAAGCAGCCAGCCACCCTCTCGACGAAGACGGCGCCCAGCCCCTGAATGGCGTAGGCGCCCGCCTTCCCCATGGGCTCACCCGTCTCGACGTAGCGTCCTATCTCCTCGGCCGACAGCTTCATCATGTGTACCTGAGTCTCCTCGCAGCTAACTTTCTCACGCCCATCCTCTGCGTCTATCACGGCTAAGCCTGTGAACACCGTGTGGACTCGACCGGACAGTGTCGCCATCATCATGCGTGCCTCGTCCTCCGACGACGGCTTGCCGAGTATCATCTCGTCAATGTACACCACCGTGTCGGCTCCCACGACGAGCCCCTCCCCCACGTCGCCGAGCACGCTTCTCGCCTTCGCGAGCGCGTTCTCCATCACCCTCTCCTTCGGGTCAGGGTTGACGCTGGTCTCATCCTCCACCGGTGCAACCACGGTGAAGAGCACGCCTATCTGGCGCAGGAGGCTGATCCTCCTCGGCGAGGTCGACGCCAACACTATTTTAAACTTAGAGCCCAATGTACATTCCCCAGCTCGACATATTATAGGTGGAGTCATGGAGAAAATATATTACTGTGACATAGAGACGCCGATGGGGGACGTCTGGTCAGCCGCGAGCAGCAAGGGGCTCCTCAGGCTCAACCTGCCATGCAAGGAGACGACTTTCCTATGGGAACTGGGGAGACAGATCGACGTCGAGCCCGAGTACCGCCCAGGGAAGCTGGACGATATAAGCCTGTGGCTCGACGACTACTTTAAAAGAGAAAAGTCCACCTACACCGACCCTTTCGACATGCGGGGAACAGCGTTCCAGAGACGGGTCTGGAAGGAGATATACAAGATACCGTACGGTACGCTCACGTCCTACGGGCTGATAGCCAAAAGCATCGGCAAGCCCAACGCCTCCAGGGCGGTGGGTAACGCCGTGGGGCAGAACCCCCTCGCCATAGTGATACCGTGCCACCGAGTCGTCTCAAGCAACGGCGGCATCGGGGGATTCGGCGGCGGCCTAGAAAGGAAGCGTTTCCTACTAAACGTGGAGGGATTGCTGCCAAGCGCCGACGACGGGTCGGAGAGAGGCATAGACCTGTCCCAGTACTTCTACAACCGTTAACGTTATTCAGGCACGAGGCAACGTCTTCTGTGTTCAACATGCGCATTGTAACAGGGACCATATCCCACGAGACCAACGTCCTGTCCACCATCAGGACGGACCTCGAGGAGTTCAGGAAGAGGCGGCTCCTGTACGGAGACGAGTTGTTCGAGCGCTTCGACGGAACGAGGACCCCGGCCGGCGGCATAATCGAGGGCTGCAGGCTGAACGGCTATGAGCTGATACCCACGGTGTTCGCCTCGGCCACACCGTCCGGGACCATCACCGCGGACACGTTCGACACTCTCCTGGGAGACATGCTGGACGGAGTCAGGGACGCGGGCGACTACGACGCCGCCGTGCTGCACCTACACGGCGCAGGCGTCAGCGAGGAGTACCCGGACATAGAGGGCAAGGTGCTCAGCGAGGTGAGGAGGCTCGTCGGCTCGAAGCCCCTGGTGGCGACCTTCGACCTCCACGCCAACTACACACGGGAGATGGTGGAGAACGCCGACCTCCTCATCGGCTACGACACCTACCCCCACGTGGACGGCTACGAGAG
>CAZCKR010000084.1:0-8221 GCA_964499305.1 uncultured Candidatus Bathyarchaeia archaeon
GTTGATTGTTTCACCTTGAGATACTTGTTGAAGCTAGGGTTATAAACCGTTTTCAAAATTTGATCAGAATCTAGGCAAGTTGAGGCCTCATCCACCCGTGGGCCCCACGTTTTTGGCGTTGGCCCGGCGGGAGTAGGTCTCCACGGCGAAAACCTGCGTCAGGATGGTGCTGACCAGCAGCAGCACGGCGGTGAAGTAGAAGGGCGCCCTGAGCCCCATGTTGTCCGCGATGACTCCCAGGATTATGGGCCCCACCACGAACCCTATGTCACCGAAGAGCCTGTACATGCCCATGCTGATGCCCCGCGGCTCGTCTATGGTGGCGTCGGTAGCTAAAGCCAGGGGCGCCTGCCCGGCCCCGCTGGTGCCTATGCCCAGGAGGACGGCGGCCAAGCTCAGGGTGAAGTAGTCGGTGGTGAAAGGAAACGCCAAGGCTGCGAACATGGTTATGAAGAGGCTCTTGACGATGGCAGGCTTCCTCCCATAGTAGTCGATGGCATGGCCCATGGGCACGGCGAGGATCAGGTTTATAATGGTGGAGTAGGCGATGACCGCCCCTATGTCTGTCTCGTTGAGGCCCAGCTCGCTGTTGGCGTAGAGGGGTATCATGGTGCTCCTGATGCCCGTTCTCATGAAGAAAATGGTGAAGGTGGCCAAGCACGCGAGGCTGTAGCTCCTGTTGGCGAGGAGGCGCTTGGCCGTCGGCCAGTCGAAGTGTGTCTCGTGCTTCCTCTTTGCGATCCCCTCGGGCTCCTTTATCCAGAGGTACGTGATGACTAGGCTGACAAGCCCGAACAAGGCATAGAAGTAGAAGGTGGACTGGAGGCCCCACAGGGTGGCCACGTAGCCGCCTATGACGGGCCCCGCGCTGCTGCCCAGGAGCTGGAACGACTGGAAGTAGCCCATGATGCGGCCCCTCTCGCTGGGCTTCAGTATGTCGGCCAGCAGGGTGGTCCTCGAGGTCATCCACATGGCTGAGCCTACTCCCTGGATGAGGCGGTAGATGAGGAACTCGACGAAGCTGGTGGCCCTGGCGTTGAGGAAGGCCGTTACAGCGAGGATGAGGGTGCCCCAGATCATGAGGGGCCTCCGGCCCCACTTATCTGAGAGCCAGCCGCTGGGGATGTCCGCCAGGAACCTCCCGAAGGCGTAGCTGGATATGGCGAGGCTGACCAGGGTGTAGCTGACGTTGAAGCTTTTAGCGTACAGGGGCAGGACGGGGGATATGATGCTCATGCCCACAAATATGAAGAACGAGGGAACGTAGATGCTTATGACATCCATCCGCAGGCTTCTTTCGCCCACCGCGAAACCCTCGAACTAGTTGACTCTCTTTGCGCCTACACATTGACGTATAAACATGATCATTGAGAGGCAGGGGTTCAAGAGAAGTATCTCTTGAGCACGCGCATGGCACGGAGCGTGATCCACTTGCTGGGCTTGTGTTTCTCCTCGATGTCCACGATCATCTTGCCGTTGAAGGTGTCCTTGAGGAGCCACGTGCCGTCCCTCTGCTGGGCGTCCAGCAACATGTCCATGGAGGGCTTCATCCGCGGGTCCCTGACTCCGAGCCTCGTCAGGGTGTCCAGAATCTCCAGTACGTCCGCCTGGTAGAAGAGGGGGAACCCGAAACGCTTCCAGCCGGCCTTGTCCTTCCTGCTGCCGTCGGGGTTCCTGAGGTACTGGTAGATGTTGTTGTCCATGATGTTGTCCACCTCCCTGAGGATGACCCGCCTCATCCCCAGGCTTCTCATCTCCTCCGGGATGATGCTCAGCGCCTTCAGCACCTTGGCGGCGCCCATGTAGCAGTTCACGGGAAACACCCTGTCTGGGTCGATGGGGTAGGCCCTGCACCTCCAGCCGGCGTTGTCGTCGTCGTGATACTCCACCTGGAAGCTCAGCGTCCTCCGGGTTCGGGGGTCGTCCAGGTATCCGAAGCGGATGAGGTAGTAGAGTATGTTGCCGTCGAAGCAGCACCCGTCCTTCACAGCGCTGTCCCTGCCCCTCTCGGTCTTGGGCATCTCGGTGAGGAAGTGGCCGCTGTTCCTCTGGAACATGAAGATGTGCTCCACCGCCTTCTCTATCTTGGGAGTTCGTCTGGCGCCCAGCTCGGCGAGGATGAGGAGCTGGTGGGTTGTCGCTGTGTACTTCGGTATATACATATCGTCCGGGTTCTCCCAGTATCCTTCCGGGTTCATCGCGCCAAGGATCGCGGTGACGGCGTGGCTCTCCATGACCATGTCCCGGGCGGCCACGACGTCTGGATCGTCCTCCTCTAGGTCTAGTAGGTCCTTCAGAGCCCAGTACCTGACTGACGGGTCGCTGGGCTCCAGAAGCCACTCGGTCCTGTCTTTCTTCAGCTCTTCTTTCCACAAATCGAATCACACATATGGCGGCGCTCGATCGAGTCACCAATACCCAGGTAATGAAGGATACAAAACAATATACATCGGTTGTTGCGCCCCAGCATCGGCTATAACAAGTTGTTTTATGACAAGCTGAAAATCTTAACATTGGTAGTGGGAAGCTTGAGAGGGGCTAAGATCGTTCTGATCCTGATAGTTGGATTTTCGCTGTTTTCGGGTGCAGCTCAGATAAGAGCGTTTACAGCATCACCCGGCGCTGAGATCGATACATACTTTTACGCCACGTTCCTCGGGGGAGGCTCCGGGGACATCGTCAGGGACATCGCGGTGGACTCCGTGGGGAACATGGTAATCGTGGGAAGCACGTATTCCGAGGACTTCCCGGTCCTGAACGCCCACCAGCCGACCTACGCCGGGGGCTTCTCAGATAACATACACATCGTGGGAGGGGAGGGCTTCGTCGCTAAGCTCTCCCAGGAGGGGGAACTGGTGTGGTCGACTTTTCTAGGCGGCTCAGGGCTCGACGGCTGCCTAGAGGTGGACATAGTTGACGAAGAGATCGTCGTGTCAGGCGTGACCGTCTCCACGGACTTCCCCGTCGTGGGCGGTGTAGGCCAGCAGACGTATGGGGGCGGAGAGGGTGAAGGCTTCGTAGCTGTCCTCAACTCCGACGGGGAGTTGCTCAGGTCGACTTACTTCGGCGGCTCAGAAGACGAGAGCTTCAGTGACATGGTCATCGACGCCAACGGTATGCTGGTGTTGACGGGCTACACGACGTCCAGTGATCTTCCAGTAACGGGGGGCGCATACCAGAGCCGCAATAACGGTAACGCGGACGGCTTCCTCGCCGTTATGACCCCCGAGAGCTTCGAGATAAGTTACCTAACCTACTTCGGCGGGTCTGAGAGGGACGGCGCCAGCGAGGCGGCGACTGGGCCAGACAACGACATCCATATATCGGGTTGGACACAGAGCGGCGACTTCCCGGTAACGGGGGACGCGTTCCAGAGCACGATCACAGGCTCGGAGAGGGACATCTTCCTCGTACGGTTCAGCGAGGCGGGTCAGCTAGAGTACGCCACATTCCTCGGCGGATCGGAGATGGAGGACTGCTTCGGCATGGAGGTCGACTCGACTGGCTGCGCCATCCTTTCGGGGAGGACTTGGTCCAGCGACTTCCCGACCGCCAACGCGATACAGCCCGAGTACAGCGGGGTAGAGGTCGACAGCCTCGTCACCAAGTTCTCGCCGGACGGAGGCGAGCTCGTCTTCAGCACCTTCCTAGGCTACGGAGGCTGGGACACCCTTCACAGCGTCTGCGTCGACGGGGAAGACAACGTCATCCTCACCGGCATCGCGGACTCGGACGATTTCCCCGTGATAAACGCGTTCCAGGAGACGAAGAACGCCGGGGCCGACGCCTACATCATGATGCTGGACCCGGAAGGCGCCCCGCTTTTCTCCAGCTACCTCGGGGGCAGCAACATGGAGCTCCCATGGTCGATACTCTACGAAGACGGCGTCCTCTACATAACCGCCCACGTGTCATCAGGCGACATCATAGTGTCGGACGACGCGTACCAGACGACGAAGGCTAGCGACGAAGACGGCTACCTCTTCAGGTTCGAGCTGGACAGATACCTCGTGGACCAGCCTGCCGCGGAGTGGCAGCCCCCGGAGGAGCCACCAGAAGAGGGAGGCGGCGACCTCTCGTACTGGACATCATATATCGTTATTGTCGGCGCGGTGGCGCTCCTCGGAGCAGCGTGGACCCTCTACAGCAGGAGACAGGGTTAGAGCTCGAAGTACACTATCTTGCGGCGCTTCTTCTTGGGCTCCAGTCTAAAGCCTTTTAGCTTACCTATCTCGCCGGTACTCTTGACGTGGGTGCCCATGCAGAATGTGAGGGCGTACTCCCCGATCTCCACCATCCTGAGCGTCTCCACGCCCGTGGGTATCTTCTCTAAGAAGCTTTGCTTGCGGGCGTCGTCGCCGACGTCCAACTGGTCCCTGTTGGTGTAGTATATCCGGACGGGGATATCCATGTCGACTATCTCGTCGAACCGCCGCCGCACGCTCTGAACCGTCTCCTCGGTGAGGTCGCTGGGCTTGAAGTCCAGCTGGCTGAAGCTGCTGAAGACCTTGGGGCCGCTGCCTGCGGACTCGAAGAGGCCGGTGAGGAGGTGCTCCCCGCTGTGTAGCCGCATGAAGTCGAATCGGCGCTCCCAGTCGATGACTCCATGAACCGCGGTGCCTTCCGCGATGTCTGCGTCGAGGTAGTGGAATATCTGGGGGCCACGCTTCATCGCCTTAACGACGTTGTAGACTATGCCGTCCGCCTCGAGGGTTCCATGGTCGGTTGGCTGGCCTCCGCCTTCGGGGTAGAACGCGGTCCTGTCGAGGACCACGAACCTGGGGCCTGTCCTGACCACGGTTGCGTCGAACTCCCTGAGGTAGCTGTCCTCGACGTAGAGCTGTTCGCTGTCCATGCTACTCCCTTCTCTCCGGTTCATTTACCAACAGGATGAATATTATTGTCGCGGTGACGCCGAGCACGAAGCTGGCGTAGAAGGGCGTCTGGGGGCTAACGTAGTCGTAGAGGTAGCCTCCCACCCAGGACGCGGGGAGGCTGAGGAGCCCCACGAGGGTGCCCATGAGCCCCATGACGCGGCCCCTGCGGTCGGCGGGTATCAGGTCGGCGACCAGCGCCTGCCACGCCGGGCCCCCCATTATGCCCATGACTGTGCCGCCGAAGCCCTCCCCGATGGCGCCGACCATCCTTGAGCCGAATATCGTCCAGAACCCGCTGCTCAGGGGGAACCCGAGCACCATCAGGGGCTGGAGGACGCGGCTGACGACGATGCACGGCTTCCTGCCTATGCGGTCGCTGAGGATGCCGCTGGGCACCGTCAGGAGGGTGCTTACGACGCTGGCGGCGGTGGTTATGAGGCCCCACTGGGTCGCCGTGATAGCGAGAACCTCCTCTGCGTAGATGAACATGTAGCCCATGGCGCTTCTCACGGCGAAGCTGCTGATGCTCGCGACTATGATGAGGGTCCAGACCGTACGAGGAACGGTCCTGAGAAGCTCCACGGCTCCGGTGAGGTCGGGGCGGTTCCTAGAGGAAGGGGGCTCGGCGACGAAGGTGTCCTCAAGGTACCTCCACCTGAGGAAGACGTTGAGCCAAGCGACCACGAGGGTGAGGACGACGCAGAGCTTAACGCCGGGGACGATGCCGAGCCTGTCCACTATGACGCCGCCTATGAGGGCGGTGAAGATCATGGGTGCCCACGTCATCATCCTGTAGACGCCGTAGCTGGCGGCCCTGTTCTCCTGGGGCATGCTCTCCGCGATCATGGCGTTGACGGCGGGCATCATCATGCTGCTGACCTGGGTGAGCACCATGCCGGGGAGCACCATGTACCATACGTCGAAGCTGAGGTAGATTATGGGGCTCAGCGCCCTGAAGACGCTGCTCAGAACGATGACCTTCTTCCTACCCAGCCTGTCCGCCAGGTAGCCGCCCGGGAGCTGGAGGATAAGCTGGCTGCTCTGCTCCAGCATGAAGACCATGCCCAACTGGACCTTGGAGGCGCCCAGCTCCACGATGTATCGGCTCCAATAGGGCCACCAGAGGGTCGCCGTCACCATGAAGAGGCTCTGGGTGAGGGTGATGACAACCATGTTGCGGCTACGGAAGATGTCCCTTATGATGCTGAGCGTACCCGACACAGGCGATGCCTCTGAACAGGGTTCAACCAGCCTCATACCTTAAAGAGATTTCCAGAGACAGGGACATCGAGAATCCTTGAGCTAGGGATTCCTTTTCAATGACTTGCTGTAACGGTTATAGTCGTTCCAAGTACCTGCGGTTGCCCCGAAGACGCCGATGCCTCCGCCTAGGCTCCCTCCTGCGATAATCAGGAATCCTGTGGCCACGAGAACCGCCATGAGAAGATAGTAGACCCTGTCTATCTCTCCGGAGTAGTCTTGCACCATCCCCCCAGTCCTGTAGATTTCCCACCAGTATGAGAGACTTGAACTCAGGTGCATGCCAAGAGCCAGCGAGAGCATGGCTCCGGTTGTGAGCAGCAAGGTGAGCCCGGAATAAGCCAGATTACCGTTTTCTATGGAGTACATGATCAGTGAGAGAGTTACGATGCCTAGGCCAGCCAAAGCCTGTATTAGACTCATGGCCTTTCCGTTCCCCCCGAGCATACGCGAAGCGTTCTTGATGAACCTTTCAAGCTTGATATCGGAGAAGCCGTCGCTCACCATATAGTAACCGTATCCACCCGTCACAAGGAGCAGGACCCCTGAGACTAGCATAACTACGTCTAACGTGGAGGGGGGTGCCCCCCAGCTGACGAGGGAGTTGAAAATCAGTAGCGGGCTCGAAAATAGGAACGTGCTGCTCCACATCTTCGTCACCACGTCCCTCCCAGTCAGATCCATGAGGCTGTCCCGGTACCTGTACTCCTGCCAATCCTCCGAGACCTTCATGAAGGAGGTCATTAGCTCTCTCCCGCCGTGGGTTACGGCGTAATGTTCGCCTCGTTTCTCGGCGAGGCCTGCATCGCAGAGGACACTCATGTGGTACGCGAACTTGCTTGAGTCGGCCACCACGTCTAGGCCGAGTTCCTTCATTATCTCGGTGTACCGGAAAGGCTTCCTAGGGAGGAGCGCCTCAAGTATTCTGACTCTCATCTCATCCGAGAGCGCGTTGGATATTTCCTGTATCCGGGCTGCGTCCATCAATTACCTCGGTTTAGGCATCCGATGAAAAATGTTTTTATCAAAAAAATTTGAGTAAAAAGATACCCCGCTATTTACTTAAAACATCATGTAAAATGTAGCCCAATTAAGGTTACGAAAACCGACCCTGACCGGTTAGCGGCTACCTAGACCTTGTCTTACGTGTGTAGAGCTGTATCTGGGGGATTATCGAGGAGATGAGCTTGTTCTCGGCCTTGTTCAGGTGCTCCTGCAGCGTCGTGCGGGGCACCCTCGCCCTATCGGCGATGGTCTGCACGTTGACCCTGCGTGGAGTCTGGTAGTAACCGCTGTTGTAGGCCGCGACAATGGCGTCCACCTGCTTGTCCGTGAGGCTGCCCACCAGCGAGTTCAGCGTGATGAGGTTGTCCGAGACCATACCGTTGAAGGGCGCCTTCTCCAGCACGTCGACCTGGAACCCCTGATCGGTGAGCCTGTCGAAGAGCTCAGCGAGGGCCTCGTGCCTGAAGGCGATGAGCCTGTAGTACTCGTGGCCCCGGGTGTAGTATATGGGCATCAGGTTCAGAATCTCGAGCTCCTGGATGTTGTCGTGGACGGTGGTCTCCCTGCTGCACACGCAGTTCTGGGTTATCAGCCTGATGTTGGTAGATATCTCGGTCTCGTCTAGAACATTATAGAGTCTCCTGAACTCTTCGACGGCGCCATAGAACTCCTCCGGGCTGTCTGACACGATCTCGTAGACGTCCTGCACGAAGTTGCACCACATCCATATCTTGAGCGACGGGTACTTCTCGGTGAGCCTGTGGATCGGGTTGTCGGTCCTGGCCTTGATCTGTATCTCGGTCGCGGGCATGGCTATCTCACGAAAAAAGGGTGGTGATGAAGCTATTTCGCTTTCGCCAAGTTGCTCCTCATCTGGTCTACGTCAAGACTGTAGTTCTTCCAGAGACCCTCCAGCTTGTCGCAGGCGTAGTCGCCGCACTGGCTGCAGACCTTTACGCCGTTCTCCTGAGCGCAGTTACGCACAGTGCAGTCCAGCACGTTCTTGTAGACCCTGTCGCTTGTGCAGCCGTCGCAGAGCATGTCCTCGGCGGTGAGGCCCTTGTCGCCTCCCCACTTGA
>CAZCKR010000085.1:0-8193 GCA_964499305.1 uncultured Candidatus Bathyarchaeia archaeon
GGGAGGTGAAGCCCGAGGTGCTGGAGAGATGGGAACTAGAGATGCCTGTCGCGGCCCTGGAGATGGATATTGACAATCTCTTCAAGAAAATATACCCAGAGAAATAACCAATCCCCAATTATTCATTTTATATCCTGAGCTTTAGCACCATACCTGAGTGATCACTTAGCTTCTCTTTCCTAGGCTAGTAAATATTGACATAAGGTAACATTCCATGTCAAATCCTCTGAGACGAAGACGTGATCATAGCGATACCCTTCACCTGTTCTACCCACCCTGTTATACTCGACTTAATCACTGTATAGCGGGCTGAAGGCATTTACAAGGCCCAGTTATTCAAAGAACGACTACTCGATCCAGAGGCTTCTATCCTGGTCTTTCCAGACTTCTACGCTCATGCTCGTGTGATCGAAAAGGTCCATGTAGTAGGGGTCGACCTTCTTGTACTCAGCATAGGGCCCCTCGTACTTGCCCCTCCTTTCCTTGTACTTCTCGAAGGCAGCCAGGCTGTCGTACTCCCACACCATAATGTGGCGGTCTGTCTCCTGGGCCGCAATATACTTCACGAAATACCTTAGGCTCTTCCACTCAGGGAAGAGCTCTTTGTGCTCACCCACCCACGTCATCCATGTCCGGAGGGCCTGCTCATGGTCCTTCTCCTTCCCTGGTTTCACCTTCCAAGTCTCTACCTCGAATATCGGCATAGTATGTGAGTTCTCTGAGCCCTATTTATTATTTCGAGCCCTTTAACGCATTCTCCAGAACATTCTCGATGAAACCGGTTTTAGACTCCGTGTAGGCTTCTCGCATGTCGGCGTATTTCTCCACGAGACGCAACTTCAACTCGAAGTACTCCTTAGCTGTATCTGGGTGAGCTCTCAGGTAGTCTCTGAAGAGAAGGTGCCTCTCCCAGAACGGGCCACCGTGCCTTGCTAGGTGAAGGTGGACCCCCGGGCTGTGAGACCCCTTCCCGAGACAATAATACCAGTCGTCATCCGTAGGCTCGGGGGTAACGTCGTCATACCCTATCGCTGCGAGCGCCGGGAGACAGCGGTCTGCGACCTCCTGGCTGTCCAACCCAGCTATTACGTCGATTATCGGCTTTGCGCCTAAGCCAGGCACCGAGGTGCTGCCGAAGTGCTCTATGGATTTGACGTGCTCGCCGACTGCGTCCAGGATGAGCTCCTTTTCCTCCTCGTAGAAACGCGGCCACTCGGGGTTGTACTCGATGATGGTTATCCGGCCCGGCACCTCTATCCTCGACCTTCATCCTCATCATATTATATAATAAGTTAACCATAACCCGGACCATGGAGTATCGGCCCCGTTTCCCGCCCAACCTGGCGCTGCTCATAAGCATCATAGCGGTCTCGACGGCCTCGATACTGATCAGGATGAGCAACGGGCCTCCACTAGCGATAGCCACATACAGGATGCTTTTCTCGACCCTTCTCCTGCTGCCTTTGTTCGTCTACTTCGACGGGTTGGGGAAGATGCGGAGGATGGGCGTGAGAGGGGTAGCCAGTTTGATGGGCATAGGGGTGGTGCTGGCGATCCACTTCGCCTCATGGATAACCAGCCTCAGCTTCACGACCGTCGCCAGCAGCGCCATATTCGTTCACATAGACCCCATATTCGTGGCAGTAGTCAGCCACTTCTTCCTCAAGGAGAGGGTAACCAGAAGAATGGTGGCGGGCATAGCCGTCGCCTTGGTCGGGGCCACCATGATCGCTGCGGGCGACGCAGGCGTCGGGGAGCTCAGCCTCTATGGCGACCTACTGGCGCTGATAGGCGGCGTGATGCTGGGCATCTACATCCTCGGCGGGAGGATCGTGAGGCGGAGCCTTGACCTTACCTCATACGTCACGCCCGTGTATGCTACTGCCTCCCTCGTGCTAGTGCTGATGTCTCTGCTCAGCGGCACACCTCTTATAGGCTACGCTGTGAACGAGTACGTCCTGTTCTTCGTTATCGCTTTGGTCCCCATGATCTTCGGCCACACGGTCTATAACTGGGCCCTGAGGTACGTCTCGGCGCCCCTCGTCTCCATGAGCCTCCTCGGCGAGCCCGTGGGCGCCTCCATCTTGGCTATTCTGTTTCTGAACGAGGTGCCTTGCCTCATGGTCCTGCTGGGCGGCATGGTGACGCTGGCGGGGATACTGATGTGTGCCTACAGGGCGGAGTAAGCCGCCGAAAAACTCATATTTAGCTATATTTCGTCACTCTGTCAATAATGTTAGGGGAATCATGTTTCATTCCCAGAACCTTTAAAGACTCATCGACCGGGTTTAAACCAACGACCAGACAGTTAACCTTATCAGTTTAATGTGTGAGCCCTGTTGGACGCTAACGTTGTCGTGATCCTCATATCTCTGGCCCTGTTCCTCGCATATGTCAGCGGCATAATCTACACGTATACGGGAGTCCCTGACACCGTCTGGCTCATTGTCTTCGGGTATGTGTTCGGGCCGATGTTGCATCTGTTTAACCCGGCGACCTTTAGGCCGTCGACGCCGCTCCTCGTCGTCATGGCCTTGAACCTGCTGATGTTCGAGGCCGGCCTGAACGTGGACTTCAAGACTTTCAAGGAGACCATGATCAAGTCAACCTACCTCGGGTTGACTACCTTCACCCTCACCACCCTCGGGGTAGGCTACCTGCTTCACTACTCCGTGCCGTACGTGTTCACGTTTTCAGAGGCTCTGTTCTTCGGAGCCATGATAGCGGGTACGAGCGCCTCGACGGTCCTCGGAATAATCGGGAGCATCCAGCGGGGAAGGAAGGAGATCGGTGAGACCAAGAGGCTCCTCGTGCTGGAGTCCATCGTCACGGACAGCCTCAGCATCGTGACCGCCATGACGCTTCTCAGGTTCATCCAGACGCCCGGCATACCCCTCAACGAGGCCGTCAAGGACATCGTATACGTTTTCACGGTGTCCGTCCTCATCGGCTTCGGGACCGGCGTAGTGTGGGTCCAGCTCCTCGACCTGATCCGTAACAGGCCGTTCAACTATATCATGACTCTCGCCGTGCTCTTCATCTCCTACAT
Source organism: uncultured Candidatus Bathyarchaeia archaeon (assembly GCA_964499305.1). GTDB lineage: Archaea > Thermoproteota > Bathyarchaeia > TCS64 > TCS64 > RBG-16-57-9. Next base: position 3,050 of record CAZCKR010000085.1, read on the forward strand.
CCTGAGCGAGAGCTTGGGTGGCCCGGGGGCGGGGGCGGTGGCCGCCCTCTCCTTCGGGGTCACGTTGACCAACTACCCGTTGCTTGCCAGGAGGTTCAACCTCAGGGAGAACGTCAGGGTGGAACGCAGGAGGCTCCGCTCATTCCACGAGGAGATCACCTTCCTCGTGAAGTCGTTCCTCTTCATCTTCGTGGGCCTCGAGGTGCTTCTGTCGGCGGAGTACCTGCTCATGGGGCTCGCGTTGTCAGCCACAATCGGCTTGATAAGGATCTTATCCGTCAACGTTGTGGGTGGGTTCATCAAGCTGACAGACGACGAGGCAGCCGCCTCCAGGCTCGTGTTCAGCAACGGGCTCACCGCCCTGGTGATATCACAGCTGCCGCTGATTGTGGACACGGCTGGCGGCTCGTTCATGAACGCGGAGATCTTCACGAACCTCGCCGTCCCAATCGTCATCGCCTCCAGTCTCTTCGGGTCTCTGGTCGGCCCGCGCATCATAAGACACGGCATGAAGCCGGAGCCTGAGCAAGAGAAGCCTGTCTAGGCAAACCTGAATCCAAGTTACCTTCCTATATTCTCCAAGCTGGAACTACATCCTGGCTAGGTGCTGTGCCGACTACGTGATGGGGTTGATGCTGAAGAGCTAGTTCTCCAGCCACTCGATGATCTCTGGGACGCTCACGAGGCCCTCCCCCGGGTGTACCACGGGGTTCTCCCGTATCGTGAACACGTATCCCTTCTGGGGCGATTTTACCTTCTCAAGGGTTTCGAAGGTCCGGGGGCTATATATGAAGCCGACCTCGTCGCCTTCCTTCACTGTGTCCCCGAGGCCCACGGTGGGTATGAAGACGCCTCCTTTGCCGCAGTGGGCGACGTATACCTTGGGGTCGGCTCTCCACTTGAGCTTGACCTGTCTCTCTGGTAGCTCGACGTCTCCGTCGATGATCCCCAGGTCCTTCATGATGTTCTTCACGCCGCGGTAAGCTATCTTCACTGCCTCCTCGTCGAAGTGGGCGTGTCCTCCGAGCTCAGGGACTATCGCCGGGATTCCGTTGTCCACGCAGGACGCCCTCAAGGTCCTTCGCCCGCCATACGCCTCGGTCTCGACGTATAGTATAGGTGCCCCGAATAGCCTGGCCATCTCCTCGGAGCGCCGAGCTGTCTCGCTGGGCGCCTTCTCGGAGACCCCGTCGGCCTCGTAGAAGACCCATACCGGGCAGTACCTGCTCGCTGTGTGCAGGTCCACCACCTCGTCTGCGTGGCTCACGAGCTCGGTCCATATCTTGTGCGCCATGCGCTCGGTGAGGCTCCCCTGCGGGTCCCCCGGCCATACCCGGTTCATCCCCCCCGGCTTGGGGTCAAACATGGTTGCCCTCGACTTCTCCCTGAAAGCCAGGGGGTTGGGGAGACAGTAGATCAATGTGCCTCTCATCTTACCGGGGTCCAGCTCGTTTATGAGCCGCCTCAACGCGTCCAGGCCCATTATCTCTGAGCCGTGCTGCGCCACCTGTACGTAGATGGTCTTCCCAGGGTTTTTCCCGTGAAGCACCATGAAGGGTATCTCCAGTGACTGTCCGTCCGCCCAGAAGTCGGGGAAGGTTAGCACGCTTCGAGCTTTCTCGCCGGGCCTCACCGTCAGCCCAGCCACCGTTACTGGTTTACTCATTTCAAGTCGTTGAGAACTATTCCTTACTGTATTAGAGTTTTCTCAGATGGGCCGCCAGTGGATGCTCTTCGAGGTGGTGTACTTCTGTTTAACAGGGAAGCCGATGCCTATGCTCATGATCTCTGGGACGACGTGATTCCTGAATCGGTCGCTGGGCTGCCCGGGGATGATCCCCTGACAGTCCGGGTCCATGTACAGGTAATACTTTTTCCCGTTGAAGCTTACCGCAGCGTTGTCGCCTCGCTTGTACACCGGCTTGTTATGTATCCTGAACGGGAAGAGTCTGCAGGCAGTGGGCTTCGTGCCCTGCAGCGTGCATATCCAGCGATCCATGAGGGGCTTCTGGAAGACGCAGCGGCCGTTGCTCTGGTTCTTGAGGTAAGCCTTGCCCATCCCGTACTCCAGCACGCTGGGTCCGTAGATGGCGTTGACCTTGACCATCTCGTCCATCTTGAGGGGAACACGGTACCCCAGGCAGCAGTTGCCGCAGGCCCTGCACGCCCAGCTATGCACCTCTGTCCACGGGATCAGTGAACTGCCCCTCATGATGGTCGCTACCGTAAAGGTATGGAAGCCTAAATATGTAACGCATCGATTTGAAACCGAGCCATGTAACTATGGTTCAGCTTTTCTTCTTTTTCTCGGCCTCCTCGAGGCCGTAGAGCAGTGGATAGATGTCGTGGTGCTGCTTGATCAACTTATACGTGAATCGTCCGAACCAGTAGAAGACGCCGAGGGAGAACACGATTATGACGATGCTCATTATGTCGATCATGTCCATCTAGTGTCGCTACAAGCTGGGGTGGGGCGGTAAATAACGATTCCTAAATATCGTCGAGGGTGGCGGCCATGACCCAAGCGTCCTCGCCGTCCATGTAGTAGCCGTAGTTCCTCTTCACCTTCTTGAACCCGAGAACATCGTAAAGTCCGATGGCCGCGTCGTTGCTTATCCTTACCTCGAGGTACCCCTCGGACGTGCTGTAGACGTCTCTGCCCTTGCGCATCGCCTGTATGATAAGTTCCTTGCCGATTCCTCTCCTCCGGTAGTTTTCCATCACCGCGATGGAGACGGTGTGGCAGAGACGAGCGGGGGTGAGCTTGCCTATCTTTGACCAGCCTCTCTCGATGCGGCACATGATGTATCCCTGCACCGTGCCGTCGACGTCGGCGACGAGAAAAGTCTCAGGGTACCTCTGGTGTAGGTCCTTGTAGAAGTAGCTGCTATAGTTCTCGGGGAGACACGCCGCGTTTATCTGCATCACGCGCTCAATGTCCTCGAACCTAAACGCTCTTACCCTAAAGCCGGCATCGCTCAAATTTTATTCTCATGAAGGTGAACCCTATTACTTTTAAGGAGATCGTATCTGTGGGTCAGGGATGGTTTTTAGGACTCCAGTACTAGTCTATTTGGATGGACGCTCAGGGACCCGGTGTTCAGGGAGAGATGGACCCCCGATACGTCGAGGCAGTCGGAAGATGCTTCGATATCGTGAAAGCATACTGGGAGCGCTCGACGCCCACGTTCATAGTGAAGCCTAGGGGCACCGGGTTCAGGCAGAGCCTGTTGAAGCCCGCCTTCGAGGCGCTCGCGGACGAACTGAGGCCCCTCGGCTATCTTCCGAGGGTTAGATGGATCGTCGACAGCTACCACGTATCCATCTTAAAGAGGGAGGAGTTCGGGGTGGAGGACTACAGGCGTAACCTGATACTCTTCGCCGCCACCGTAGCCACAGTTTTCCTCGACGGTTACATCAGGAGCAGCAACCCCGTGCTCACCGAGGCGCTCATGAAGGGCACCCCTGTCTTCGTCAACGCGCTGCTGTTCACGTTCGCGATAATAACCATATTCGGTTTGCACGAACTCGGCCACAAGTACGTGTCGATGCGTCGAGGCGTGGAGGCCAGCCTGCCCTACTTCATACCCGCCCCGCCCGGGATGGGTGGGACTCTCGGCGCCGTTATCACCCAGCGTGAGCCTCCGGTGAACAGGGACGCCTTGTTCGATCTGGGGATGGGTGGACCGCTGACGGGGTTCCTCGTGACGGTGGTCATGGGGGTGATTGGGATGCGGCTCAGCTTCGTGGTGCCTCAGAGCACCGTGACTGAGCTCATGATACAGTTCGCCGAGGTCAGGTTCCAGCAGATCCCGTTGCCGATTATACTGGAGTACATCGCGGACCTGGTGAAGCCGACGCCGGAGGGGTACGTCCTCATTATGCATCCCGTCGCGTTCGCTGCCTGGGTGGGCTGCATATTGACCTTTATCAACCTCATCCCGGCGTGGCAGCTCGACGGCGGGCACATGATCCGGGCGCTCGTCGGCCGCGAGTCGCATAAGATAATAAGCGTAGCCGGTGTGCTCCTTCTCGTCATCTCGGGTTACATGATCATGGGGGTGGTGGTGGCGTTTTTCCTCATGAGGGAGGGCGCAGAGTCCATCGAGCCCCTCGACGACCTGTCCCCCCTCAGCATGTCGAGGAAGCTGGGTTTCCTCCTCTACCTACTCATAATGATGCTTACGCTCGTGGCGCTACTGCCATTCTAGGCGGGGAGTTATAGGGCCCTATTGAAGTATCTTCGTCGTGCACCCATGCGGAATCACGTAGGTGCCTCTGCCCCGGCGCCCGCTCAACGCTCGCTGATACGCCTCGTTGGTGGTTCTAGCCGCCTCTATTCCTAACGGCTCCACTAGGTACTGTGGCAGAGCCGAGACCAGTATGACCCTGTTGTTGCGGGTTATCTTCCTGATGAGGTGCAGCCCGTCCGCCCCGTAGGTGTATCTTCGCTCAAACTCTTTGAGGTCCATGACTCTGGCCAGACTGGTGAAGGGCTCGGCCCCCAGCCCGTCTCCGCATTCTCCGAGGAGCACGATGGTTCCATTCTTCTTCGTAACTCCGGCCGCCGTCTCCAGAGCCCAAGCCGTCTTGTATAGGCTGTAGTCGAACCTGTCCCCGCCGGCGCTTATCACCGTGACGTCTGAGTTTCCCTCAGCCTTGACCTCGTAAGAGCCCCCAAGCTGGGTGATGGCCATCCCCCAGGACTCCTCGAGCCCGCCCGCGAAGGCGCCAATGTAGCCGCCTCTTGGGTCTACAGCGAGATTGAGAGCATAGTCCACACCCGCCAGCTTCGCGGCTGCGACGGTCTCCTCCTTCACGGGGTTGAGCTCTATGACGCCGGGCGTGACACCGCCCTTGAAGTAATGCTTCCGTACGTTCTGAATTGTCTGAAGTGAGGCTATGCCTGGGAGTATCGCGTTTTGTGCCCCCGTGAACCCGGAGTGGCTGTCAAGCCGGGTCTCCCCCACCGCAATCTTCAGCGTGGCGTCGAAGTAGTCTCTGTTAACTTGGACGTTTGTCCTGCCGGTTTTGCCTGCGTCGCCCAAGTGAGAGGAGGTCTTGGTGTGGTTCACCAGCCTCACCTGCGACAGCCCATCAGTCTCCCGTATCGCCCTGATTAGCCGCGTGGTCTCGCTCTCCCT
>CAZCKR010000086.1:0-8063 GCA_964499305.1 uncultured Candidatus Bathyarchaeia archaeon
CCAGCGCCGTCTTCCTGTCCGACGGCTTGAGTATCTTGCCTCCACGCTGCTCACAGACATGGACGCATATGAGACAACCCTTGCACTTGTCCTCCTCTATAGTGACCTTGAACTTCTTTGCCGTTTCAACGCACCTCGCAGAGTCTATGAATCGGTTTACTATGAGGAAGCTGGAATAAAACAGTGAGGGTTGCACCCAAAGAGGCGTCATAGCCGTGAAATCAGGAGCTGAGTGAAGCCCAGAGGCGTTCGACCAGCCCCTCGTCCACGACGCCTGAGCCCCTTGCTAAAGCTATGTAGTTGACGACCGGGAACACGGTCCACGCGTAGAGCTGGCTAACGAGGAACTCGTGTATGCTGTAGGGCCTGTTGAGGACCCAGGGGCCCCACGCCACCGCGAGCAGGAAAGCCGTCACCGAGGTAAAGACGGCGGCGGTCCGCGTAGCCTTCTTCATGAATATGCCGTAGAGGAAAGGAGCCATTATGGCCGCCGAGAGGCACGCCCACGCGATCATCGCCATGTCCAGTATCATCTTGGGGCGGAAGTAAGCCATGACCAGGCCGCCGAGGGTGACGGCCGCCGTAGCGAACTTGCTGAGGAAGAGGATGCGCTCGTCCGTTGCCTCGGGGTTCACAAGCTTGTGGTAGATGTCCCGCGCCAACCCGAAGCTGGCCATCAGTATCACGGCGTCGGCGGTGGACTGGCTGGCCGCGATGACCGCGGACAGGTATACTGCGCCGATGAACGCCGGCAGCACGAGGAGGATGAGCTGAGGGATCACAATGTCGTAGTCCGGCACGCCTGAGGCCGTCAGGGGCACCGCGACGTCGTTCACCGTGAACATGTATCTGGCTGAGGCGCCGTTGAAGTAGCTGCACGTGGTCATGGCGATGCAGAAGAGGGTCGCGAAGATCATTCCCCACCTCGCCACCTTGGGGTCCTTCATCATGTAGAACCGGGTCAGCGACTGGGGCAGCCCCCACGGCCCGATGCTGGTAACCATCACGTAGCTGAAGAGCCCCCAGAAACCCCATAGTCCGGGAGACGAGACCAGCCCCGGGTCTATCTGCGCCAGCCCCTGGGTGATGTTGCCGACGCCGCCGTTCCTCAGGATCACCATGGCCGTCAGGAACAGTGTGCCCGCCGCCATGACGGTGCCCTGGATGAAGTCGTTCCAGACGCAAGCCACCGTCCCGCCGACGGCGAGGTAGAAGCCCACGATGACGGCGGTGATGAGGAGGCTCACCTCGAAGCTCAGGCCCATGGTCACATTGAATATGTAGCTGACGCCCATGAACACCGAGACCAGGTAGACCGTCATGAAGACTATGGTCAAAGCCGCCGTCCAGACGTGGAGGAAACGGCTCTGGTACCGCTCCCTGAAGAAGTCAGGCAGCGTCAAAACGCCGAGCGCCTCGCTGAACGCCCTTATCCTGCCGCCGAAGAGCAGGAAAGGGAGCAGGGCGCCCATGATGGTGTTGCCTATGGCTATCCACAGGGTCGCGTAGCCGAACCTGTACGCGTAGGCGCCTCCTCCGATCATGAGCACGGAGCTGAAGTAGACGGTGCCGTAGTGGATGCCGATAAGGGCGGGCCCGACGTTCCTGCCCGCGACGTAGTAGTCCTCGATGGATTGAACCTTCTTGGCGGAGAGGTAACCAATGGCGATCAGTATGAGCATGTAGAACCCGAACACTACGCCGAAGACCCAGCCATAATCACCCAGCATGCAACTCACCCAGCTACAGAGAAACCTAAGCCTGAAGGAATTTAATTTTAACGAAGATTTAGGGATAGAAAATGAGCCGGGTTAACCCCTCAGCTTCCTGAGCACCAGGTTCGCCACGCTGCTGTCCTGTATGGCGATGCCCACGGACTTGAACACCGTCACCCCGTCCGCCGGCGTGCGTCCCTCCTTCTGGCCCGACACGAGTTCCCTCAGCTCGGCGTAGATGTGATCCTCCGTTATGGCGCCCTCCGCTATGGGTATGAGCACGTCCCCTGCCTCCAGCATTATGCCCTCGTAGTCGTCGATGACAAGCTTGCTCTCAGCCACAGTGGCTGTGTCCAGTTCTCTCCAGTCAGGGTAGAACGCCCCGATGGCGCTCACATGGACCTTGTCTTTCAGCCATCCACGGCTCAGCACGGGCTTAGGGCTGGTGGTCGCCGTCAGCACTATGTCGGCTTCCTTGCACGCCTCCTCGCCGCTCTCGGCGGGGATCACCTCGACTCCCAGCTTCTCTGTCATGTCCTCGGCGAACCTTTCACGCGCCTCCGCGTACAGGTCGTAGACGTAGACTCGCTCGATGTCTCTGACTGTGCAGGCGGCCCAGGTCTGGGTGCGCCCCTGCACGCCGGCGCCGAATATGGCTACGACTCTTGAGTCCTCAGGGGCTAGGTACCGTGCCGCGACGCCTGTGACGGCGCCGGTCCTCATGGCCGTCAGGTAGGTGGCGTCCATGAACGCCTCGATCATCCCAGTCTCAGGGTCGTTGACCACTATCCACGCGGCGGTGGTGGGGAGCCCTTTCCCTCTGTTGTCTGGGTAGATGCTGATTATCTTGGTGGCCTGGGCGTCGACGCCAGTTAGGTAGCTGGGCATGAAGCTTATGCTGCCGTTGTACTTGGGCACCATGATGGTGCTCCTCGCGGGCATGACAACGTTTCCCTCCGCGTACTCCCTGAACGCCTCCTCCACGGCGTCGATGACCTCGCCCATGTCCAGGAGCTTCGCGACGTCCCCATCAGAAAGTATAAGCATACCTGTTCAACAGTAGATGAAGGGCTGCATAAAATAAAATATACTCATGAAAACGTGAGGAAATACGCGGAAAGCATCAATTTCTATGGAAAAATCTATACAACGTCCATTAATATATTATATAACAGTACTGATGAATTATCTGGATGAGGAGTATGCTCGACAAGCTGGTAGGCAAATCTGAGGAGGAGCGTGAGCTTTCTGCGTCACGGTACATAAAGGCGATCCCCCTCAGGGCCTACGAGGACATAGACGTCATCAAGGCAGAGGTGAGGGCAGGCAACATCGTTATCTGCAACGTCAGCCCCCTAGCCAAGCACAACATAGAGGACGTCAAGCGCGGCATCAACGAGCTCAACGAGTACGCCCAGCTCATCGAGGGAGACATCGCCCGCCTCGGAGAGGAAAGGGTGATAGTGACGCCGAAGAACATCAGGATATGGCGGAGCCGAGACTAGGCCAGCCTGAACGTGTCTAGCAGCCTCGGCGCTTGACCACGCACGCCACGCATCTTGGATACGGTTCTCGCGAGGTTCTCGCACTTCGACTCCTCGCCGTGAACCACAAACACCCGCTTCGGCTGCGGCCTCAGCCTACGCACATAGTTGATCAGCTGCCTCCTGTCGCTGTGCCCCGAGAAGCCCTCCACCGTGTGGACGCTCATGTCGATGTTGATGACCTCCAGCTTTCCGTCCTGGTTGTAAACCTGAGCCGAGCCCATCCCCGACTGGACGCGTTGACCCATGGTCCCTGTTACCTGGTAGCTGACGAATATCATGCCGTTCTCGTCGTAGGGCGCAAGGCGTTTGAAGTAGTCAATCACCGGGCCCCCCTCCATCATGCCCGCCGTGGCCATGATTATGCATGGGCCCCCCTCCACGATCTCGTCGCGGCTGTCGTGCTGCCTCACCACCGTGAAGTAGTCGCTCTCGAAGGGGTTGACGCCCTGCTTCAGTATCTGGTCCCGTATCTCGTGGCTAAGGTAATCAGGGTAGGCGGTGTGGATGCCCGTGGCCTCGCTGATCATCCCCTCTATGTAGACGGGCACCTCCAGCAGGTCGCCGCTCTGCATGTACTTGTTTATGACCATCAGTATCTCCTGGGCTCTGCCGACGGCGGGGACGGGTATCAGTATCTTTCCCCCCTTGAGAATGCTATTCGCTATGCTAACGAACTCGGCGTCTGTCTCGTCGCGGCTGGGCGACACGTTGTCGGGGTTCCCGTAGGTCGCCTCCATTATCAGCGTCTCGACCCTGGGGAAATAGGTGGACGCCGGCTGCAGCAGCGCCGTGGGCCCGTACTTGAAGTCGCCGGTGTACACGATGTTATGGAGGCCCTTGCCAATGTGGAGATGAACCAGGCTCGAGCCGAGGATGTGGCCAGCGTTATGGAGAGTAAGCCTCACGTCAGGGGAGACATCCGTCACCTCGCCGTAGCTAAGCGGAATGGTGTGGAGTATAACCTCGAATATGTCTTCAGGGCTGTACGGCGGCACGTTTCCCTCCTTCCGGGTCACGTCGATGTAGTCGCTCTGGAGAAGGGTCATGACGTTGGCCGTGGGCTCGCTGCAGTAGACCGGGCCGCTGTACCCGTACTTGTATAGGTATGGAAGAAAGCCGCAGTGGTCCAGGTGAGCGTGAGTGATGACGACGGCGTCGAGGTTTTTAAGGTCGAACTCCTCCACGTCTATACGGGGGTAGCTTTGGATGGGTCTCCTGCTGCCGGGGTTGATGCCGCAGTCGAGGAGTATCTGGCTCTCACGGGTCTTGACGAGGATCGCCGACCTACCCACCTGTCTGCTGCCGCCGAGGAACGTTACCCTGACGTCGCCCGACTGCTGGTAGCTGGGTCTGAAGATGGATTCACCGGTCTCCCTGAGAACCCGTTCTCTCTCCTTGCTTTTGCTGTAGAGAAAGCCCCTGATCTGCTTTATCGTCATGGACGGTATAGGCGGAGACCGCACGAAGTTCGGGCTCCAGTGCGTCCTCGTAACTATCTCCAAGACGTTCGAGCCGCTCTTACCGATGGCAACGCCGGGCTTCTCCACCTCGAGAACCACCTCCCCCAGCGCGGGATCGAAGTAAGCCTGAACGAGGCCGGCCTCCTCCAGTATCTCTTTTATTATGCTCTCGGCCTGGACCTCAGGCAACCTCACGGAGGGGTCGCTGCGGATCACTATGCGCTTCTTGATTATGCCGGCTATCTCGCCGACGATGTGGCCTCTCTCCTGCAGTATCTCGGGCTTGTGACAGTATATTGCCAGCCTCGGGCCCTCGAACTCTATACGCGTTATCCCTACCTCGGGAGGTATCTTATCAAGTATCGCTTGCCTTATCTCTGAGTAGGTTAAGCCATGCGTGTTTTGGTACATTTTTCCGATCTCAGTTGTTGAGTATTGCAGCCTTCTCCTCCGGGGACAGCTCTCTGAACCCAGCGGCGTCGATGACAGCGACATCGAAGCTGTCGCCGCTGGCAACGTCTCGCTTCATGGCCGAGTCCACGGCCTTCACGACGATGGAGAGCATCTCGTCCACAGCGCTATCCTCTCGGTACTGGCTCTCAAGGACACCGTATGCGAAGGGCGACCCTGAACCCGTGGAGACCATCTTCTCCTCAGTGAGACTGCCGTAGGGGTCAAGGTTGAAGACGTGGGGCCCAGTCTCGTCGAATCCACCGACGAGGGCCTGCATGGGGAGAGGGTTACCCACCTCACGGTTGCTGAACAGCAAGTTAGAAACCAGCCGCGCCGCCGACCCTACCGGGATGGACCTGTTCTTCTCCAGCTCGTAGAGCCTGGCGTTGATCTTGAGGATCTCGACGACCCTCTGGGCGACAGCCACGCCGCCGGCGATGGTCATGGCCAGGTTGCCGGTGATCTTGTACACCTTCTTCGCGTGCTTGCTGGCTACGTAGTTACCCATAGTGGCTCTGGTGTCAGTCCCCAGAATCACGCCGTCTCTGCAGACGACGCCTACCGTCGTTGTTCCCTTGAGTATCCCTGTTTCTTTTAACATTTAGATTTCTCCTAAACAAGTAGTTAAGAGATAGGTATCCTAGAAAGGAAGACCAAGTACTTTAAAAATATGCCTCTTTATAAAATTTTTCTAAAAATGGCAAACATATATGTATGCCTCAAGCTGAATATGACCCCGATTATAGAAAGGTCATCAGGAATTTGAGAATGTCTGAGAGATACAACGCGATACACAGGATCGATCTCCCCCGAATAGTGCTCGTGGGCGAGTCGGTGCTGGACCAGCTCTGCCCCATATGCGGTGAACTCGACATAAGTAAAGCCCTGATCGTGACAGGGAAAACCACGTACAAGGTAGCAGGCGAGAGAGCCGAAGAGATACTCAGATCAGAAGACGTTGACGCTGAGTGCATATTAATAGAAGACGCCACACTGGACACCGTCGAAACGGTGAATCAAAAGGCCAGAAAGAACGATGTCGACGTCGTCCTCGGGGTAGGCGGGGGGAGAAACATAGATGTCGCCAAGCTATCAGCCTTGAAGACAGACAAGTTCTTCATAAGCGTCCCAACGGTGGCGAGTCACGACGGGATAGCCAGCAGCTTGGCCTCCGTGAAGGGCATGGGCAGGCCATACACGGTGAAGGCTGCGTCTCCGGTGGCCGTGGTCATGGACAGCAAGATCATCGCAGAGTCTCCTTACAGGTTCACGGCTAGCGGCTGCGGCGACATCATATCCAAAGCCACAGAGGTCAGGGACTGGAGGCTCGCCCACGAAGAGAACGGCGACTACTATGGCAGCTACGCGGCCAGCCTCAGCCTAATGAGTTCGGAGCACGTCATGAACAGCGCCGCTCTCATCAGGAAACGGACGCAGGAAGGCATCAGGACTCTCCTAGAGGCGCTCGTCAGCTGCGGAGTCGCCATGAGCATAGCGGGCAGCAGCAGACCCACCAGCGGCTCCGCGCATCTTTTCAGTCACGCCCTAGACCAGATAGCAGAAAAGCCGGCGCTCCACGGCGAACAGTGCGGAGTAGGGATGATAATGATGGCGAAGCTCCACGGCCTCGACTGGGAGGCGTACCGTGACAGCCTCAAGACGATCGGCGCCCCTACGTCGGCCAAAGGCCTAGGAATTAAACCAGAGACTGTTGTCAAGGCCTTAACCATCGCCAGATCCATTCGCCCTGAGAGATATACGCTGCTGAGCAAGATCAACTTGGACCATGAGAATGCCAGGGAACTTGCGGAGTCCACAGGCGTAATCTAAGCCACGATGTACCTGTCTATTGGCGCCGAGCCATGACTAATCTTTATAACGGTCTCTGCCTTCAAGGAATTGGGAATCTGTTTAGGTGAAAGTTTAGTTGAGCATCGTCCAGTTGAAGGTATCAGAAGCGAAGCAGCAGCGAGACGTGGGAAGAAGCATAGCCAGGATGGACTCTGAGACCATGAAGACGCTGGGCGTCACCGTCGGCGACGTCGTGCAGATCGAGGGAAAGAAGCCGACTGCCGCCAAGGCCTGGCCAGCCTACCCGGAGGACCAAGGCCTCGGGATGATAAGGATCGACGGCTTCATCCGGAAGAACTGCAGCGTATCCATAAACGAGTTTGTCACGGTGAAGAAGGCGGACGCCGAGTACGCCACAAGCGTCAAGCTGGCTCCAGTGGACATCAGGATAAGCGTCGACAGCGACTTCATCAGGTTCGTCAAGGACAGGCTCATAGACAGACCCGCCACCCGCGGCGACACCCTCCTCATAATGATGCTGGGCCACAGCGTGCCGTTCATGGTTGTGAGCACGCGCCCCGGGGGCATAGTCAAGATCGCGCCCACCACCGACATAAGCATCATGAGCGAGCCGGTCCCGGAAATGGAGATACCAAGCAGGACCACCTACGAGGACATAGGCGGACTTGACGAGGAGATCAGGCGCATCAGGGAGATGGTGGAGCTGCCCCTCCGGCACCCAGAGATATTCCAGCGCCTAGGCATCGACCCCCCGAAGGGAGTGCTGCTCCACGGGCCGCCGGGCTGCGGCAAGACGCTCCTAGCCAGGGCCGTCGCCAACGAGTCTGAGGCCAACTTCTACGCCATCAACGGCCCAGAGATAATGAGCAAGTTCTATGGCGAGTCCGAAGCCAGGATGAGGAAGATGTTCGAGGACGCCGAGAAGAACGCGCCCAGCATACTGTTCATCGACGAGATAGACGCCATCGCCCCCAAGCGCAGCGAGGTCACCGGAGAGGTCGAGCGCAGGGTGGTCGCCCAACTGCTGGCATCCATGGACGGCCTGAAAGGCAGAGGCCACATCATAGTCATAGGCG
>CAZCKR010000087.1:0-1463 GCA_964499305.1 uncultured Candidatus Bathyarchaeia archaeon
TACTTGGGTATCCTGTATTGCCCCGTCTGGCACTTCCCCATTATCGCCAGTATCTCGTCGCAGCTCTCCCTGCTCGCGGCCTCACCGTTCACGATCATCTCTAGGAGCCTGTTCATCTCGTTGGGCGTGGTGACGTCGTTGTCCTCGACGCCGAGGCTCCATGTGCCGCCGTGCTCCCTCTCCTCGTTCAGCTCATCGAAGAGGCCGATGGTCATCTCCTCCAGGGAAAGGTCGTTGACGCCCACCAGGTCGAAGAGAATCTCCCTGCAGTACCTCACGACCCTGGTCCTGCGGAGCCCCAGCTCGTCGAGGGTGCCGTTGACGTTGTCGAAACCCACCTTGCCCACTATGAGGTCGGTGGCGGTGTTGTCGCTCACCATCATCATGAGGCTCAGCAGGTCCCTGAGGCTGACGCTCAGGCCCTGGGACAGCTCCTTGAGAACGCCGGAGCCGGGCACCTTGTCCCGCTCTGTGAGGACCACCTGCTGGTCGGGGCTCAGGGCGCCCCGCTCCGCCTGCCTGTAGAACTCCACCAGCACGGGGACCTTGAAGACGCTGGCCGTGGGGAAGAGCATGTCGCCGTTCAAGTTGGCCAGCTCGTCTGTGCCCAGGTGCTTGACCGAAACCCCTAGGACCCCCTTGAACTCGTCGGCGGGCCCCTTCAACACGTCGTCTAGAGTCATGTGTTTATCTGGGTCGTCGACAGCCAAAAACCTTGGCAGGGTTTTTCAAGCTAGACGGCTCATAGAGGGGTGATGGCTATGTCTAAGGAACCCGTGTACGAGGCGGTGGTGGTGAGCATCCTGAAGAGTTGCAGCGCAGGCCACGAGGTGGGCGACAGGTTCCTGGTGAACACTCATAAGACGGGAGGCATCTGCGGCTACTGCTACCACGACCTGTTCCCGACGCTGATGAACATGTGCTACGGCGGCCAGATACCGTGGATGAACAACGAGGAGTTCAAGTACGAGTGCCCAGACCGGTACAACCTCGTCACCTTCAAGGTCACCAAGAAAAAATAGGGCAAGTCTCTCCCCGTTTTATTCTGAATCTAATGTTTGCATGTCGTTTTACTCACAACCTTTGCTACAGACCTTTGTAGCGTTATAATAAGGCTTATTAGCTCTGATGTATTCCCCTCACAAAATCCCTGGGTGACGTCGATGGAGGAGGAGCCACAGCCTCGAAGAAGCATGTTCTGGTTCGTCCAGGGAAACGTCAAGATACTCATGCTCTGCAGGGTGCTGTGGTCCGCGAGCACAAGCATCATCTACCCGTTCTTCAGCCTCTACATACTGGCGTTGGGAGGAACCGCCACAGAGGTAGGGCTAATCAACGCCTTAGGCATCATAGCCGGCATGATCCTATACCCCGTCGGCGGCTACATTGCGGACAAGGCGGGACGCGTCAAGCTCATCGGGTACAGCACCTTCGTCTACGCCTTCGCCCACCTCTTCTTCGTC
>CAZCKR010000087.1:1563-7920 GCA_964499305.1 uncultured Candidatus Bathyarchaeia archaeon
GTCCCAGGGGCCGTCAGGGTCGTGGCGCCGGTCGTGGGTGGCTACGTCATAGAGTGGTTCAAGGTCAGCAGCGGCTTGACGAGCGATCAGGCCATCGTGAGGGCCGTCAGGATATGCTGGACCGTGGCCTTCGTCACGGGACTGTTCGTAGCCTGGCTCAGGCTCCGCTACCTGAAGGAGACGGTCTCGGAGGACGAGGGTGGGGAGAGGTTCAGCTTCAGGCAGATTCCTAAGATGATCGTCCCGGCGTACAGGAGCATCATGGACAGCATAAAGTGGATGACGCCGAGCCTCAGGGTCATCGTTGCCATTGAGATGTTCGCCAGCTTCTTCATCGCCATGAGCGCCCCCTTCTACGTGGTCTACGCCAAGCAGGTAATAGGGCTCGTGGAGAGCCAGTGGGGGCTCATCATGTTCATCAGCGGCCTCGTGGGCATACTGGCGGCGTTCCCCCTCGGCTCCGCCACGGACAGGGTCGGCCCCAGGAGGATGATCCTCGTAGGAATGTTCATGGCCCCGCTGATCGTTTTCGGCTACCAGTACGCCGGAGGCTTCATTGGCGTCGCGGCTGTCCTGGTGGGGATCAGCCTCTGCAACAGCATGATGATGCCGGCGTTCAGCACCATAATAGCCAACATCATCCCCCGCAGCCGCCGGGGCCGCCTCTACAGCCTCATCGGTGAACGCGGCATAACGATCAGCTTCGGCAACTTCTGGGGCGGAGGCTTCCTCCTGTTCCCGCCGGCGGCCGTCGGCGCCTACGTAGGCGGCTGGGTGTACAAGATCGACCCCAACCTGCCGTGGATCATCACGGGGGCCGCAGTGCTGGTCTGCGCCGCGCTGGTCTACCTTTTCGTCCACGAGCCGGAGGAGGCCCAGGTCTAGCCTGGATGGAAAGTTCTTTCAGACCCTTCCATCTATTCAGACCCAGTGAATACCTTGACTGGAGCCGCATCACCGGGGAAGATCCTTGAGGTAGACCTGACCGCCGGGGAACACGCCGAGAGACCCATCCCGCAGGAGACATGGGAGAGGTTCCTGGGAGGGCTCGGGCTGAACGCGTGGCTGCTGTACCGGAACACCGGCCCGGCGACGGCCCCTCTCGGACCCGAGAACGTTGTGCTCATCTCACCCGGTTTGCTGACGGGCACCGAGGCGCCGACGAGCCCAAGGGTGGAGGTGACCACCAAGTCGCCCCTCACCGGCCTCATCGGCACCGGTAACTCTGGGGGCTACTGGGGGCCCCGGCTCAAGAAGGCGGGCATCGACTCGTTGATGGTCAGGGGGGCATCGGAGAAGCCGACTTACCTGGTCATAGACGAGGGCGACGCATATCTACGCGACGCAGGCGACATCTGGGGTCTGGACACCTACGAGACCACCGACGAGCTGAAGCGCAGACACGGAGAGGAGTTCAGCGTCATGGCCATCGGCCCCGCCGGCGAGAACCAGGTCAGGTTCGCCGCCCCGGTCTTCGACAAACAGCACATGCCTGGCCGATGCCACGCCGGCGCCGTCCTAGGCAGCAAGAAGCTGAAAGCCGTGGCGGTCAAGGGCTCCCAGCCGGTCGAGGTGTATGACCGTGAGGAGTTCGACGCGGCGGTGGCCATGTGCGAGGAACGAGTAAAGAGCTACCCGGCGTGGAAGGCGAGGGCCAGAGCCGGCTCCATGGGCACCATTGGCGTCACCGAGGAGGGCGTTGACTACGACGAGATAGTGGGCCCATACCTGAGGCGAGGCGAGCCCGGCGTCTACTGCCCCTGCATGATGGAGGCATACTATGGCTGCAGCCTCCTGGCGAACGTCACCGACGGCCCCTACGCGGGCGTGGACGTCGCCTGCGCCGGCCTCACCCTGTACTCGGGCGCCGCGTCCCAGTACGGGATAGGCCTGCCGGCCACGTTCTACGTGAACGAGCTCTGCCAGAGGTACGGCATGGACATGTTCGGCTCCTTCTTCTACGCCTACGAGCTCTACATGAGAGGCATCGTCTCGGAGGAGACAGTTGGATTCAGGCTCGAACTGGGCGACGAGGAGGCGTTGATGAGGCTCCTCAGGATGATCGCGTACAGGGAGGGCTTCGGCGACGTGCTCGCGGAGGGTGCGCGGAGGGCGGCCGAGATGATAGGTGGCGACGCATCTAGGCACGTCCCAACCGTGAAGGGGCTGGAGCTGATGCGGCTGGACCCCAGGGCCGCTTGGAAGGGTAACGTGTTCACCTCCATGAGCATACTCACCAACCCGCGCGGCGGCGACGACCTCAAGGGCACACACGGTGTCTCCAACTACCCGGGGGTCTCCGGCTGGGGCAGGAAACTGGGCATCGGCGAGGACGAGTACAGCCGATGGCTCCTGGAATGGCTCGACATGCCGGGGGGCTTCAAGGAACGTGTGTTCGGGGACCCGCCGGACATATGCAGCCCCGACGAGCTGCTCATGACGTACTGGTACAACCATCTCACCAGCGCCTACAACAGCCTGGGGCTCTGCATGTTCTCGTCCAGCGTCGCCGACGCCCTGGGCCCCAGCTACCAGGCCAAGCTGTACTCCGCCGCCACGGGCGTCGAGGCGTCCGCCGCCGACATCATGGAGACGGGAGAGAGGGTGTTCAACCTCATGAGGATGTACATCGTCAGGGAGGGCTTGAGGAGGGCCGACGACCACTGGCCTGACTCGTTCTACGAGGAGCCGTCCCCCGCCGGCGCGGAGACAGGGCCACCCTTCGACAAGGAGACCTTTGACGAGACGTTGACCCGCTACTACCGGCTCCGGGGCTGGGACCCTGAGACCGGGGTCCCCACGGAGGAGACGCTTAAACGCCTCGGGCTAGGCGAGATAGCCGGCGACATACCCTCTCTGTGACTGTCTTCCAATACATTCTAACCATCATCGAACATTCATGCGTCGGGGAACCGCGTTTTTAATCTTATAAATCCTGTAAACCATGATTCAGCCATGAAGCCACTCGTTTTGATCAGCCCGGGGACCCTCAACGTGCCCGAGGACGTGTCAGGCACCCTCAAGGACATGGCTGAGGTGGTGTACCTCAAAGACGACCTAGATGAACACATCGCCGAGGCCTCCGCCCTCCTCGTCGGCGGGGAGCGTATAGACGCCGAGTTCCTGGCGAAGGCGGCCAAGCTGGGCGTCGCAGCCAGGTTCGGCGTCGGCTACGACAACGTGGACGTGGAAGCCTGCACTGCTAGGAAAGTGTATGCGACGCACACGCCGGACGTGCTTTCGGGCGGTGTCGCGGACCATACCTGGGCCCTGATACTGGGGTTCATGAGGAGGATACCTGAGGCCGACGCCTACACCAGGACGGCGTGGGCTAAGAGGGAGAGGAGTCTGCCCTTCGGCTGGGACATGGAGGGCAAGGTCCTCGGGATACTGGGCCTAGGCCGCATCGGCTCAGAGGTCCTCAAGCGCAGCCAGGGCTTCGACGTCGAGACCATGTACCACGACTTGGTTGAGAAACCAGGCCTGGAGGAGAGGTACGGCGTGAAGCGGGTCGACTTCGATACGCTGCTACGCACCAGCGACATACTCACGGTCCACGTGCCCCTGACGCCGTCGACGCGTGGGATGATAGGGGCCGAGGCGCTCGGTAAGATGAAGCCCTCCGCCGTGCTGGTGAACACTTCTAGGGGGCCGGTCATCGACGAGAAGGCCCTCACCGAGGCCCTCAAGAGGAAGCAGATAAGGGGGGCGGCTCTGGACGTCTTCGAGATGGAGCCCACGCCTCTGGAGAACCCCCTGCTGGAGCTGGACAGCGTCGTGGTGACGCCGCACTACGCATCAGCCACCTGGGAGACCAGGAGGAAGATGGCGGAGACGGCCGTCGCCAACATAAGGGCGTACCTGGAGGGGAGGCGGCCGCCGAACCTGGTGCCCGAGCAGCGGGGCGCCGTGTTTTAGCCCCATCTTTTAAATCCGCTCACACCTATTTCCGTGGACTCCATGGACGTATGGGCTAACCTCCCGGCGATGCTCGCCTGCTTCGGCTACATACTTGTGCTCATTATCGTGGCGGGTAGGCTGAGAGCCCACCCCGCCGTCCCGAGGGGCGTCGGCAGGAAGTTCCTGCACGCCATGATTGGAAACCTGCCGTTCATCATGCCCTACTTCACGGAGAGCCTGTTCCCGTTTCTCGTGGCCAGCCCCTTCGTAGCGGTGACGTATCTCGTCTCTCCCTACTCGCCTTGGCCCGGCTTCGCCGAGAGGATGAGGGGCCTCAGCGACATCACCGAGGAGGGACACGGCACAGGCCTCATACTATACGCGGTGAGCTACAGCGCCCTAGCCCTCCTCTACGGGACGAGGCCGTACATAGTCGCCGCCGGGGTACTACCCATGGCCTACGGGGACAGCGTCGCCGCGCTCGTCGGCACCAAGTATGGTAGCCACAGGTTCAGAGTATTTGAGGAGAAGAGCCTAGAAGGCTGCCTCGGCATGTTCGCCGGCAGCGCGTTGTCGCTGTTGGCGGGTATGGCCTACTTCTCCATGATATACGGGTTCAGTCTCCAGGCCCAGGTCTTACCGATCCTAGTAACGTCATTGGTGGTCACGGCGGCTGAGGCCGCGAGCCCCCGGGGGCTCGACAACGTGGCCGTGCCGGCGCTGGGGGCGTTGACGTTCATCGTGATGGGCGGTGGCGCCTGATGGTCTTCGTGGTTATCGACGGCCTCGACGGCTCCGGGAAGAGCACCCAGGCGAGGCTCATCTGCCGCCGAATCGCCGAGAAAGGGAAGACCTATGTCCTGAGGGCTCATCCCTCGTCAGACAACTTCTTCGGCCGCCTGGGCAGGGGTTATCTTCTCCTCGACGGGAAGAGGGCGCGTTTCGCCGCCTCCCTGTTCTACCTTTTGGACGTGGTGCGGTCACTGCTTATCTACGGGTGGAGGCGGGTCGACTACCTTGTCTTCGTCAGGTACCTCATGGGCACCGCCTATCTCCCCGAGCCCCTCCACAGGGTGGCGTACCTCTTCTTCTACAGGGTTGCGCCAAGAACCAGCCACATGTACTTCATCGACGTCTCCCCAGAGGAGGCGTACAGGCGTATAGAGGCGGGGCGCAGCAGGAGGGAGATGTTCGAGTCCTTGGAAAAGCTCCGGCAGGTCAAGGGCAGGGCTCTGTCTCTCACAGCCAAAGGCTCATGGACGGTCATAGACGGTGACCGGCATTGGAGAATAATCCACCGGCAGCTTTCGGAGCTCATCGGTCTCTGATCCTGGCTACGAAGAATAGGCCTATGGACAGAGTCACAAGCTGCACGTAGAGGGGGGCCGTGAAGCCGTACCTCTCCAGCAGCAGGCCCGCCAGCCAAGGCGCGGGGACGGCGCCAGCCCTCCCGTAGGCGTCGAGCTTCCCCAGCACGGAGCTCCGCCGCTCCCGTGGTACGATCTCGGTTATGAGGCTCGTCCAGCTTGGCATCCAGAAGCATATGTCGAGGGCGCTGACGCCGTTGAAGAGGACGTACGCCCAGACGGCCCTGAAGAGTATGAACCCGGTGACGGTCACGTAGGCCATGGCCACGCTGGCCATGAGCATCCTCTTCCGGCCCACCCTGTCGCTGAGCTTCCCCAGGGGTATGCTGCCCAGAGCCCAGAAGAGGTTGAAGCTGGTGCTCATGAACCCCAGCTCCAGGGGCGTGAACCCTTGGTAGTCGGTGAGGGCGCCATAGAAGAGGCTGTAAGCCACCGCGTAGCCGAACCCCATCGTAAGCATGATCAGGTACAAGACGACGTTCTCTCCCTCAGGGAGAAGGGCGTCCCTGATCCTCGCCCAGATGGGGGCTGCGTCCTTCTTCCCGGCGTCCGGCGTATGGGTCTCCTTGACGTAGAGGAAGAGAAGCGTCAGCCCGATCACGTCGACGACGAGGGCCAAGTAGAGGATGGGTGTGTACCCCGCCTTAACCGCTATGTATCCGCCGGCGGAGGCCATCAGCGTGCTCGTGCCCTGGCTGACGGCGAGGAGCGTGCTTAACGCCGTGGCCCTCTGGGCGCTGTCCACCGACTCTGTGATCAGCGCGCTCCTCCCTGGGTTCCCCATCATGAACATGGCGGTGAACCCGATGAAGAACGCGAAGACCAGCAGCGCATAGTAGTGCCTCGACACGATGAGCACCGCCATGGCTGCGACCCTGCAGATGTTGCTGGCTATGACGACCGGCCTCCTCCCGTAGTTGTCGCTGATGTAGCCCCACGCCAGCAGCCCTAGGCCTGTGCTCACGTTGATCATGGTCTGGATGACCCCCAGCTGCCCGATGCTTATCCCGGTGCTAAGGAGATATGGCTGCCATATCACGTAGAACATGCCGAACCCTATCTGGCTGATGAGGGCCTGCGCCGCCAGCAC
>CAZCKR010000088.1:0-1619 GCA_964499305.1 uncultured Candidatus Bathyarchaeia archaeon
TGAAAACGGTTTATAACCCTAGCTTCAACAAGTATCTCAAGGTGAAACAATCAACATGATTAACTACCTAATAGGAGGCCTCATAGTCCTCGCAGTCGCAGTCATCGGGTTGTACATCTCGTACAACAACAGGATAGTGACCCTGGCCAACAGGATCGAGGAGGCCTGGGCCCAGATAGACGTGCAGCTCCAGAAGCGGTTCGACCTGGTCCCCAACCTCGTCGAGACAGTCAAAGGGTACGCCAGCCACGAGAGGGAGATATTCGACAACATAGCTAAGGCGCGCGCAGGCATGGTGTCAGGCACCCGGCAGGATCGTGTCGCGGCCGACAACATGCTGACTCAGGCCCTCGGCAGGCTCTTCGCCGTCGCCGAGGCTTACCCCGACCTGAAGGCACAGGAGAACTTCAAGCTGCTCCAGGAGCAGCTGGAGGGCATAGAGAACAAGATCGCGTACAGCAGGCAGTACTACAATAACAGCGTGCTGAGCTTCAACAACATAGTCACGACGATCCCCGGCGTCTGGTTCGCGGGCGGCAGGAAGAGGCACGAGTTCCTTGAGATACCCGACGAGGCACGAGCGGTTCCGCAAGTGAAGTTCTAGATGCAGAGAAGAAGCTTCCACGACGAGCAGTCCCGGAACAGGCGGGACAGCCTACTCCTAGCAGTCATAGTCAGCGCCGTTCTTTTCGCGCTCATCGTGAGCATCAGCTACATCTGGGCGCCGGACGCCGTCTTCGTGATGGTGCCTATCGCTCTCCTCTTCGTCTTCATCTACACATGGAGCAGCTACCAGTACGGCGATAGGGTCGTGCTGAGCAGCACGGGAGCCGTCCCCGCGGAGGGTTCCCAGTACACCTACCTCAACGACACAGTGGAGGGGCTGGCCATAGCCGCAGGCATCCCGAAGCCCAGTGTGTACGTGGTTCCCAGCGACGAGATCAACGCCTTCGCGACGGGCAAGGATCCAGAGCACGCCTCGGTGGCCGTGACCGCCGGGCTCATGAGGAGCCTCAACCGGCAGGAGCTGGAGGGGGTCGTCGCCCACGAGCTCAGCCACATCAGGAACAGGGACGTCCAGTTCATGACCCTGGTCGCCGTGCTCGTCGGTTTAGCCGGCATACTTAGCCACATGATCCTCCGCAGCTACTGGTGGGGAGGCAGAAGAGGGAGACGCGACCGGGACAGAGGAAACATCGGCCTCATCATCGTGGCCGTGGGCTTCGTCCTCGCCATATTCGCCCCCATATTGACGCGGCTCGTTCAGCTGGCCGTCAGCAGGCGCCGCGAGTACATGGCTGACGCCTCGGGCGCCGAGCTCACACGCTACCCGGACGGACTGGCGGACGCCCTGGAGAAGATAATGAAGCACAACCGCGGCGACATGAAGGTCAGCGAGGCGGTGAGCCACCTCTTCATCGCGGACCCCAACAGAAGCGCACTGGACGCGCTCTACGCGACGCATCCCCCCATCGAGGAACGCATCAAGCGGCTACGCGAGATGTAAACCCTATGAATCCTTATTTTAATCACGGTTCAGCCTGACATCTCCACATTTTCCCATAATAAACGTGCTCGCTAACCGGCACATTACTGTGTGTCTCCTAGTTGGAGGCACA
>CAZCKR010000088.1:1719-7902 GCA_964499305.1 uncultured Candidatus Bathyarchaeia archaeon
TGTACATGGGCGCCATGGGGGCCGAGGTCATAAAGATAGAGCCCACGTGGGGGGAGATGACACGCATGTTCCCTCCCCTCATCAAGGGACAGAGCCCCTACTTCATGTTCGTCGACCGCTGCAAGAAGGGTGTCACCGTCGACCTCAAACACCCCAGAGGAAAAAAGCTCTTCATGGAGATGGTGAAGAAGGCCGACGTCGTCATGGAGAACTTCAGCGCAGGAACCATGGACAGGCTGGGCCTCGGGTGGGAGGTGCTGCGGGAGCTGAACCCAGGCATCATCTACGCGAGCATCAGCGGCTTCGGCCACACCGGGCCGTGGGTAGACCGCAGGAGCTTCGACCCCATCGCCCAGGCCACCAGCGGCTACATGTGGATAATGAAGGACGGCATAGACCCCGAGGGGCCGCCGCTGCAGGCGCCCGACGCCATCGCAGACACCATCCCAGGCTTCACCTGCCTCATAGGAATCCTCGCCGCCCTCATCCACCGCGGCAAGACCGGGAGGGGGCAGCGCGTCGACGTCGCCCAGATGGACAGCATGATGGCCGTGATGCAGAGCTTCAGCTTCTGGAACCTCGCGGGCATGACGTTCCTCAGGGCGGGCCGCGCAGGCCGCGTGGGCGTCTCGGGTCTCCACGAGACCAGCGACGGCTACGTCATGTTCAGCCTCCCGGCGGGCCGCATCACCGACTGGTTCAAGGAGCTCCTCGGCGTAGAGGAGCTCACGGACGACATCGTCCGGGAGTGGGTGAGCAGCCGCTCCACCGACGAGGTGGTGAAGATTCTCGCGGAGACAGGCGTCCCCGTGGGCCCCGTCCAGGACCTCGACGAGGCTCAGCGGTGCGAGCAGGCCGTCGCACGGGAGATGTTCGTCAAGGTGAACCACCCGACGCTCGGCGAGATCACCGAGCCCGGGTTCCCCATCAAGTTCAGCGAGACCATGGGCGACGTCACGGCGCCTGCGCCTCTCCTCGGTCAGCACACCGCGGAGGTCCTCACCGGGGTCCTCGGGCTCACCCAGGAAGAAGTAGAGTCCCTGCGGAAGGAGGGCGTAGTGTAGCCTCCCGGTGTAAACGTTATTTACTCGAAATCAAACGGTTCCTCGATCTTCGTTGACTGAGACTAGGTACGGAAAATACGTCGTGAAGAAACCAAGCCGATACTCCCTGGCTCATGGCGTCGAGGCGCCCAAAGAAGAAGTGACGGGGAGAACGCCGAGCAACATCTTCATGGACCGAGACCTGGTGGCTGAAAGCGACAAACACGTGGCTGTGATGAGGCTTCAGGATGTGCCTCACCCGAACCCGTTCATCAAGGCGCACGCGCACCCCTACGACGAGATACTCATGTTCATGGGACACGACCCGGACGACGTCGAGTATCTAGGCGCAGAGATAGAGCTTTACCTGGGCGAGGAGATGGAGATGCATCTACTCACGACATCCACGACCATCTATCTGCCGAAGGGGTTGAAGCACCTGCTGAAACATAGAAGCGTCGAGAAGCCACACACGTTGATAGCCATAAGCATGAGCGGAGAATACAGGTGACGAAAAGAGGCGGCTCCAAGGTCTCTGTAATCTAAACACTCCAACTGCTCTTGTACGCCCGAGTTATTCCCGTTTCTTCCAAGCATGATACGTCAAGGCGACGTTGACACCCGAGAGGGCGAGGCTGGCGTAGAGAATGGTACGCGCGGCGTGGTAGTAGTCCAACACCGAGGCATGGATCTGGGAGGTCGCTGGCAGGGTGACGGCGATAGCGACTGGAGGAAGCGCCGGGATAACGAATATCACTGTAAACAGTATGCAAGCCAACAGGGATCTGCGTTTCATGTCTGTATCTTGGGTCGTTGGATGCTTGTAAAGAACACCGTGGAACGATTATCCGAAGGTGTTCCCATCGGTGGATGTCGATGGATGTAGGCTAACCTCCGAAGATGACGCTGTTTAGCTACGGGGGGGGGGGTAGACGATTAAAGCCGAGTCGACGCCCCTTCCACCGAAAGGAGCCCCAGAAACACCCCTTTCATGTCCAATCATATACAAAAACGTCGTCCACAAAATATAGAAACGCACCCCCAAAAACGGTTATTCCGTAGAGTGATTTAAACCCAACTCCTCACAGCCGCCTGCCACTCACAACCTGAATTATAGCCCAAACCACCGGATATACTACATAAAGCCTAAATCAGATCACCTCGTATCCAGACAGGATGGTCACCGGCATAGGATTCTGTGGGCGAATAGGCCGACGGAAAAGAGAGAGACAGTTCAAGGAACTGAGCGCCCACCCGGAGAGGTTCCACTTCTACCCGCCGCCGAGACGGAGACAAAGAAGACTAGTCATCACAGGAAAAGACGGGAAAAAGACGGTAAAACGTCTGTAAGCATGTGAACGCTGTTATTTTCTCACGTCATCCAAGCGTCCCGTGTTACATCTACGCGCCCCACATTAACTCCAAATATAATCGTCATTCCTCCCATCGCTGGGTTGACGGAGGGGCCGCCATGTTCACCTCATCTTCAACCGTTTCTCCGACACATCTGGGAAATTCAACCATGGAAATATTTTATTCGTGGTTTCTTCGGTGTTCACCTGGAGTAAAACACTTCTTCAGCCGGGAGCCGTCGTGGAACAAGCTCGAACGGAAGAGCCCAGACCTGTCGATCACTGAAGCATAGAGAGAAGAAAAGGCCCGGAAAAGAGGCTAGTTGAGCTCCGTCGCGTCGTAGATCTGCCCGTCATCGATACACGTATACTCGCCTTTCTTGACGTCGTGGGGCACATACACCTTGACGGTGCCGACCGTCTCCCCGCCCCTGCCGTCGCTGGCGACGAACGTTATCTCGTAGACCCTGCCGTTTCCGCTGCCGGACCTCTCAGCCCTGAGAGAGGCCGTGTCTGTGCCTACACCATATGCGTCGGGGCTGTGCTTCTCCCCACCCGAGCCCGTGTCGGACGCCGTCGGCTCATCACTAGTGACGCCTGTTACGGTGATGGTGACGTCGTCCCCGTCCGGGTCAGTGACCCCGAGCACCGTGACGTCCACGTATTTGTGGTTCGCGGGCCAGAGGTACTCGACGCTCGGCTGGGCCGCGGACACGTCCGGCGGCTGGTTGTAGTGTTCCCCTGCGTACCCGAAGAGGCTGAAGTGGGTCACGTGTGCCCAGACGTAGCCCGAATACTCTTCGCCGTACAGCATGAGGTCGGTGGCGTCGACGCCCGTGTCGTGGACCCAGTCCAGCTCCGGCGTCATCTTCACCCAGCCGCCCTGATCCTCGTCGTAGTGGTAGAGGCACAGGGTGTCCTCGTTGAAGTCCGCTGGGCCTCCCGTCTCTCCGTCCAGGTCACCGTCTAGATCCGACTCACGGTAATACGCCTTGATGAGCGCGTACTCAACGATCTCCCCAGTCGGGCCCTGAACGTTCTCGCTCACGGATACCTCGAGGTATTTGCCGAGGCCTTGGTCGTTGCCTGCTGCGCCGGTTTCGTCTGACAGCTCAGTCGACGCCTCTCCTGATCTTGTTACGTCGATCCATGGCTCCGCCGGCTCCTCCAGCACGGCGTAGATCAAAGAGTCTGTCTGCTTCAGGGTGTCAATCATGTCCACGGCGAAGAACTCGTAGGTCTCTTCCCCGTGCTCCGTCGAGCCTCCCTCAGGGTATACGACGCCAAGGCTCACCGCGTAGTCCACGTGGGCGTGGTCGGAGCTTATGGTGACAGTCTTGCTCCGCAGGGTCTCCAGGACGCGGAGGTAGTCGGCAGGGTATGGCTGCGAGAGAAGCACCACGGTCTGGGTCTCGGCCCAGACGCCGTGCCGGACAGCCATCCTGTTGACGTCGTCCGCCGTCATGGCGGCGAGCACGTCTTCGGCGTCGCTGAGCAGGTCGTTGACCAGGTCGCCTACCTGGGTTCCTGAGTCGGGTCTCCCGATTAGCACTATGTGGCTTGACCCTGTGTATGTGTCCATGAGTTCCTCGGGGGTCACGGCTTGGAGGTTGACGTACATGGATAGGTCCTCGATGAACGCGTCCACCTCTGTTGAGGGGTCGGCGCATAGCACTACGTCGAGCTCGGGGATGTTCTCGGAGTCTGGGTCCTCCCCGTCTGGAACTCCGTCGCCGTCGCTGTCGTCGTTCATGGGGTTCGTTCCTTTCTCCAGTTCCTCTCCGTCAGGGACTCCGTCGCCGTCAGTGTCAGGGTCCGTCGGGTTGGTGCGTATCCCCAACTCGTCGCCGTCATCGACGCCGTCCCCATCGGTGTCAGGGTCCGTCGGGTCTGTGCCGTAGACTGACTCGCGGCCGTCCTCCAGTCCATCGCCGTCGCTGTCAGGGTTCGTGGGATCGCTGCCTATGTTCTGCTCTTCGCCGTCGAACATGAAGTCGCCGTCGCTGTCGGGGTCCTTGGGGTCTGAGCCCAGGCTCCACTCAGTCCAGTCGTCCACCCCGTCGCCGTCGGTGTCAGTCTTCCTCGGGTTGGACCCCAGGTTGAACTCTTCGAGGTCGGTTAACCCATCGTCGTCGGTGTCTGGGTCCGTGGGGTCGCTCCCGAACGCGGTCTCCTCTCCGTCGCCGAGGCCGTCGCCGTCGCTGTCATAGTGCAGCGGGTCGGTGCCCTGTGATACCTCGGTGGAGTCCTCCAGTCCATCGCTGTCCGTGTCAGGGTCACGTGGGTTGGTTCCTAGCGCGTTCTCCGTGTTGTCGTCGAGTCCGTCCCCGTCGGTGTCAACTATGTAAGGCTCGCTTGTCTCGTGTATGACGTATGCGCCTGTCTCGTTGACGAAGATAACGTCCCAGCCGGCTTCCTCGTCCACGGTCAGCAGCAGGTCACCGTCACGGTCAAGGTCCTCGGTCTCGGGTTTGCCCCCGAAGGTCTGGGTGAACTTGTGGACATGATAAATAGAGTCTCCTTCCACTGCCGGCGGCTCCAGCACGTATACGTCGCCTTCGTCGCTTGCCGCCACTCCTAGAGGCGGGTACTCGAACAAGCCGTCGTAGATGCCTTGTCCTCCCCAGGACACGATGGGCATGTCGTTGCTGTCTATCTTATGTATCCTGTAGTTGGTCGCGTCGGCTATGTAGACGTAGCCTTCCTGGTCCACGCAGACGTCGCCCAACTTCGAATAATCATACTCCTGGTCTTCCTGGTAGTAGCCTAGGAGGCTGTACTGGTATTCGCCTGTGGGTGTGAAGACGGCTATCCTGTCCGGTCTGAACGAGGTGCCGCTGTAAAATACCTGGGTCATGTCGTAGCCTCTGTCGAGGATGTACAGGTACCCGTTCTCAGGGTTGTAGGTGATGCTCTCTATGTAGCCGAAAAGATCGATCTCGTTGTTCCAGGCGTAGTCGCCCCACGTGTCGATGTAATTCCGGTCTTGGCTGTACACGTCTACCAGCGAGTTTATCCCCCATTTCCAGTCGGGGTGGCCCCAGTTGATCCAGTTACCTGATCTACCCACGTACACGTTGCCTTCATCGTCAACCATCAACGCAATATTGGCGACGTTATAGACGTCTGTTCTCGTCGCCCAGTAGTCGTCTACTTGGACACCTTCCATGTCGACTGTCATTATATCGGAGTAGAGTCTGGATGGATCGGGAGTCCATACATGGGTTGAATGCCCGATATGTATCAGATCGTTCACATCGTCAACAACCAGGTCGCCGCCAATCCCTTTACCTGGCTCAAACGAGTAGGTCCAGGTGTCAAGTGGGGTGAGGTCTGGGTCAAACTTGATTATCTTGCCTTCATTATCGAAAACGCTGCCTGCCAGAAAATATACGTAGCCGTCCTCGTCTACCGCGATATCCAATATACTGCAGTCTTCATAGTCAATCCTTTCGATGAACTCGACAATAGTCTCCGGTGGGACCGGGCCCTCCACGTCGATCTCTCCGTCGCCGTCTGTGTCCACCGACATTGGGTTGAGGTTGCTCCAGTACTCCATGTAGTCGTCAACGCCGTCCCCGTCGCTGTCCACTATCTTGGGGTCTGACCGGGCGAGGATGCTGAAGGTCTCCCCCATGTACTCGAACTCGATGAGCCAGCCCTTCACCTCTATGAAGTCCAGTAAGCCGTCGCCGTCTGTGTCATGGTCTGCTGCGTTTGTTTTGCGGAAAAACTCCTCGCTGTCGATGAGTCCGTCCCTGTCGGTGTCGAAGAGGCTCGGGTTCAGC
>CAZCKR010000089.1:0-1616 GCA_964499305.1 uncultured Candidatus Bathyarchaeia archaeon
GTGGGTCTCCCACAGAATATCGTTGTATTCTCCCATTGCATGCACCTCGTTGTATCTCTGCTCGTGGGTCGAGAACATTCCTTCCAGACCAACCATCTCGATGACCTGCGCCTTGTCCTCGAATTCATCCTTTAACTCTTCGGGGATGTAGAAGTGGCAGGGGGCGAAGCCTAACCCGCCTAAATACTGTCCAGTGGTCGTGTACCGCCTATAGATCTCAGGATCGCTCTTCATCTCAGGCCACAGGTAGACTAAGGAGTTCATGCACAGAGCCAGCCTACCGATGACAGAAACAAACAACGGTGCACCGGGCTTCGCAACCCGTATGAACTCCTCGGCTGCGCAGAGGCTCCTTTCCCAATGCACCAAATGCGACAGTGGCCCTCCCAGACAAAGCACCGCGTCAAAGCTGTCAGGGTCGAACATGGACAGGTCCTCAACGGAGCCCTCCAGCACCTGCTTTACCCTATCCTCCACGCCTGCCTCCCTTATCCTCCCCATCGCTATCTCCAGCATCCTAGGCGTAAGGTCAAGCAGAACCACGTCATATCCGAGCTTCGCCAACTCCACCGTGTACCTCCCCGGACCGCCACCAGCGTCGAGAACCAACCCCTCTTCTGGGAGATGCTTCCTTAGGAAGTGCATCGTTGTGTCGAACTCCAGCCTATTGTATGGGTTTTTTATCAGCCTGATCCACTCGCCCTCATCTAACTCAGTATAGTATTTCTTGACTAGTTCCCCGCTCATCACATCCATCTCCCATTCTCCAGATTCTTTGGCGACAGCTATAATCTGCTACATATGTATTCATCATCATTTGAAAACTATCTATATCACTAATAATAAGTAAATCTTGATTTGCATGAATACGCTGATGTAGCCAAACATCATAGAATACGACAATTCGTAGGTATTAAAAACTGTAT
The DNA here is from genome assembly GCA_964499305.1 of uncultured Candidatus Bathyarchaeia archaeon. GTDB lineage: Archaea > Thermoproteota > Bathyarchaeia > TCS64 > TCS64 > RBG-16-57-9. The sequence goes on from CAZCKR010000089.1 coordinate 927, forward strand.
TAGCCGAGCCTACAAACCTGACAGTTCAATATAAAAATAAACTTCACGTGCGCCGATTATTGAAGGTTAGTGGCTGTCGAAGTACTCCTTGGCTTCTCTCAGTATCTCCGGCTTGGCCAGCAGCTCGACGAGGGTCATGCCAAGCGCCTTCGCGCCTAGGACCATGGCGTCGAGCCCCTGCTCAGTCATCGTCGCGTCGGCCAGCTGGACGCTGTGCCCCGGCGTCCCCTCGGGCGCCGACGCGATGCTGCTACCCGCCACAGGCGTCCTCTGGGAGACGTCCCCAAAGTCGGTGGACGCCATGGGCATGGCGGTGATGGACTCCTTCCAGTCCTTGACCGGCGCCCCCAGCGCCTTGTAGTTGCCCCACAGCGTCCTCACCATGGGGACGTTGATCTTCTTGCTGCTGTACAGCTTCCTCCTGGTGATCTCAACCTCGACACCCATGGCGTGGGCGGCCCCCTCGGCGCACCTGGCCACCTTGTCCACCATCTCCTCCAGGTACTTCTCGTCGCTGCTCCGCACGCCGAACTGGCACACCGCCCTGTCGGGGATGATGTTGCTCGCCAGGCCCCCCTCCGGGATGATGCCGTGGATCACCAGGTTCGCGTCTCTCCTGGCCTCCTGCCTGAGCATGTGGGTCGCCACGTAGGTGAGGGTGGCGGCGTTCAACGCGTTCCTGCCCTTCTC
>CAZCKR010000089.1:1716-7721 GCA_964499305.1 uncultured Candidatus Bathyarchaeia archaeon
TCGTACTCGGCGAGCACGGCGACCCTAGGCCCCTCCGCCCCGCCTTTGTAGGACGCCTTGAACGCGGTGGGTATCCCGTAGATGCCCTTCTCCACCTCGAAGCCGTGGTCCTCGAGGACGCCGGTGAGCTTCTCGAAGGCCTTGTACTCCTCGCTGCCCAGCTCGGGGTTCTCGTAGAGGTACCTCGCGATGTCCTCCAGCATGGGCCTCTTCTCGTCAACGGTGTCCCTTACAATCTTTTTGAGTGAATCAACGTCAGTCAACGTTATCAACTAGAGATCACCGGCTTAATCTATAGCGTTTTCCAGTTACACCCTCACTTTCACCCGTCTCCCCCCTGCACAGCCTTATGCGTTCACATTATAAACGGAGAAACGGGTGTGAGACCCGAGTGGAAATGGGAGAGGTCATTGAAGCCGGAGTCCTGGAAGGAGTAGCCAGCACCACCGTGAAGAAGCTGCACAAGGCCGGGTTAGTCACCCTCGAATCCATCGCGGTAACTCCCCCGCGCGATATCGTGGAACTGACCGGCATGGGCATCGACACCGCCGTAAAGGTGAACGCCCTGGCGCGGCTGAAGGTGGACCCGGGGTTCGTCTCAGCCTCCGACTTGCTGGAGATGCGCAAGCATAAGCTCCGATGCAGAACCGGCTCCAATGAACTCAACCGCATACTGGGCGGCGGAGTCGAGACAGGCGTCATCACCGAACTGATCGGCGAGTTCGGCTCAGGCAAGACCCAGATATGCTACACTCTTTCCGTGTTGGCACAACGGCCCGTGGAGGAGGGCGGCCTCGGCGGACGCGTCTGCGTCATAGACACCGAGGGAACCTTCATCCCGGAGCGTGTGGTGCAGATAGCCGAGACCCGGGGCTACGACTCCCAGGAGATCCTCAGCAACATACTCATCGCCCGCGCCTACAACAGCGACCACCAGGTGCTCCTCATAAAGAACCTCCCCCAGGTCGCGCAGGAGCACGACATCAAGCTCGTCATAGTGGACAGCATGATAGGCCACTTCAGGGGCGAGTACATCGGCAGGGCCACCCTCGCGGAGCGTCAGCAGAAGCTAGCCAGCGCACTCGGCAACCTCCTCAGGGTCGCCGAGGCCTTCAACCTCTCCGTGGTCCTCACCAACCAGGTGCAGGCCAAGCCCGACACCGCGTACGGCGACCCCAACAAGCCGACAGGCGGCCACGTCATGGCCCACGCCTGCACACACCGCATGTACCTCCGCAAGGGCAGGCAGAACACGAGGCTGGCCCTGATCATCGACAGCCCCTACCTCCCGGAGGAGAAGATCAGGATCGCCATCACCGAGGCCGGCGTCACAGACGAGGACGGCACCTTCCCAGAGTGGGACGACGACGGCCCCATCCAGGAAGAGGAGTAACCCTCAGCGGATATACTCGAAGGGGTTCCTGAATCCCTTAGCCGCCAAAGTCTTGACGAAACGGTCTTTCAAAGGCCCTACGCCTACCCCCCTCTTGGCGCTGACCGGGAAGACATAGCCTGAAGCCTCGGAGGGGGCTCCACCCGTGATCCTGTCGAGGAAGGCCTCCAGGTTCACCGCGACGTCTCTCTCGCTTCCCTTATCGATCTTGTTCGCCGCCACAAACGGGAACTCGCCCAGGGTCTCGTGGAGGTACCCCACCATCTCTACGTCGAGGCTGATGAACCCCTTCTTGGCGAGGCGCGTCTCCGTCTCCAGGAACGTCGTTATGTTAACCACGTGGACCGCGAGCACGATGCTGTCCGCCTCACGCTCAATAAAATCAAGTATGCTGTCCTTGGTCTCGTCCTCCCATCGCCTGTTCGCGTCCAGCTTCCGCCCGTACCCCGGCATATCAACCAGGAAAAGGTCCTGCGCTATGAGGTACTTGTCGATGCTAGTGGTGGTTCCCGGCCGTTTCCCGATCCTGACCTTGAGCCCGGTCAACGCCCTTATGGTCGTGCTCTTACCCGAGTTAGGCCTACCCGTGAATATCACGTATCTCTCAGGCATATCCACTACAAACAGGGTGTATGCATTGAAAAAGGGTGGCTTCTAGAGCATGACGTCGAAGTCGAGACGCTGGGCGAGCTCCTTGTACCGGTTCCTGATGGTGACCTCGGTCACCTGAGCCTCCTTCGCTATCTCACCCTGGGTGCGCCGCTCGTCTGTGAGCTGGCTGCTTATGTAGATGCACGCCGCCGCGATCCCGGAAGGCCCCCGCCCGCTGGTAAGCTTCATCACCGTGGCCTCGTTCAGTATCTTCAAGGCCAGCCTCTCCGTCTCGCCTGTGAGCGCCAGCTTGTTCACTATCTTGCTGATGTATCCCTGGGGGTCGACCTGGGGCACCGACGGCTTCAGCTCCCTGAGCAGGAACCTGTAGTTACGGGCGGCCTCCTTCTTTGTAATGTTGGCGGCCGCCGCCACGTCCTCCAGCGTCCTGATTATTCCGCACTGCCTGCACGCCATGTAGATGGAGGCGACTGCAACGCTCTGGATGGTTCTGCCCCTTATGAGCTGCTTCTGAATGGCTCTGCGGTAGATCATGCTGCTTGTCTCGATCACGTTCCTTGGTAGGTTGAGCTTGTAGCTTATCTTGCTCATCTCGCTCAGCGCATGAGCCAGGTTACGCTGCGTGGAGTCCGAGACCTTGCTTCTCCTATGCCACTTCCTGAGCCTGTAGAGCCGAGCCCGCTCCTCAGGGCTCAGCTTCCTGCCCGAGGCGTCACGGTCCTGCCAACCTATCGTCGTACTGAGGCCCTTGTCGTGGATTGTCCACGTCACCGGGGCGCCCACCCTAGGGAGCTTGTCCCGCTGCTCCTGATCGAAGGCGCGCCACTCCGGGCCTTGGTCGATCAACGTCGACGAGATAACGAAACCGCATGCCTGACAGACAAGTTCACCGGTCTCGTAGTCTCGTAGAAGATTGGATGCACCGCACTCGGTGCAGGCGATCGTATTACGAAGTTTCGTCGTCAAAGAACCCCTCACGAGAATTATGAATAGAGAAAAAGCCTCGCATATAACTGTTTTCAAAATATGTCTCATAAAAACGCTTGTTTTTCTCAAATGTTGAGAAAAATTGATGATTTATAATATTATAGTAAAAAATAAGCCCCAGAAAAAATATCGTGTATATACAGATTCCACCGATCTATATACTGTATGATGGATACTCATCGATAATATGGCGCATCCATTTGCACCGGTAAAGGTAAAAGTCGGTATTACGTCACCAGAGATATCAGGAGATACTCGATTTGGAGAAGCGTGTATACGACTTCACTGAAGGCAACAAAGACATGAGGACTCTTCTCGGGGGGAAGGGCGCGAACCTCGCCGAGATGACTAACCTAGGGCTCACCATCCCGCCCGGGTTCACGATCACCACCAAGACGTGTGAAGAGTTCTTCGAGGCAGGCGGCAAATTCCCCGAGGGACTATGGGAAGAGATACTTGAACACGTGAAGACCCTTGAGAAGAACACCGGGAAGAGGTTCGGCGACGAGAAGCATCCTCTGCTGGTAAGCGTTCGCAGCGGCGCACCCATAAGCATGCCCGGGATGATGGACACGGTCCTCAACTTGGGGATGAACGACAGGGTCGCGGAGGCCATTATTAGGCTCACGGGCGACGAGCGGTTCGTGTGGGACGCCTACAGACGCTTCGTGACCATGTTCAGCGACGTAGTCATGGGGAAGGAGCGCCACGAGTTCGAGGAAGTTTTCAACAAGGTCAAGGAGAAGGAAGGCGTCGAGGGAGACACAGAGGTCAGCGTGAAGGGCCTCAAGGAGACCGTCGAGGGACAGAAGAAGCTCTACAGGAAGCTGCTGAAAGAGGATTTCCCCCAGGACTCCATGGAGCAGCTCAGGAGATCCATAGCCGCGGTCTTCAACAGCTGGAACATCCCCAGGGCCCGTACGTACAGGAGAGTAGAGGGCATCCCGGACAGCATGGGCACCGCGTGCAACGTCCAGGCCATGGTCTTCGGCAACATGGGGTGGGACAGCGGCAGCGGCGTCATGTTCACCAGGAGCCCCAGCGACGGCTCGAAGGGCCTGTTCGGTGAGCTCCTCTTCAACGCCCAGGGCGAGGACGTGGTAGCCGGAACCAGGACACCCATCCCCATCGCTGAGATGAAGGAGCAGCAGCCCGAGCTCTACAAGGAGCTTGAAGCCATCGCCGAGACAGTCGAGGGCCACTACACGGACATGCAGGACATGGAGTTCACGGTGGAGAAGGGAAAGCTCTGGATACTGCAGACGAGGACGGGTAAACGGACCGCGCGGTCAGCCATCAAGATCGCGGTCGACATGGCGAAAGAGGGCCTCATCGACAAGAAGACGGCCGTCAAACGCATCACCCCCAACAACGTGGACCAGCTGCTGCACCCCCAGTTCGACCCAGCCGCTAAGGAGAAGGCGACGCTGCTGGCCAAGGGGCTCAACGCGAGCCCAGGCGCAGCCGTGGGCATAGCCATCTTCAACGCCGACAGGGCGGAGGAGCACGGGAAGGCGGGGGAGGACGTCATCCTCGTGCGCCCCGAGACCACGCCCGACGACGTAAACGGCATGGTGGTGAGCCAGGGATTCCTCACCCAGCACGGCGGCGGCACGAGCCACGCGGCCGTCGTGGCCCGTGGATGGGGCAAGCCCTGCGTCGCAGGCTGCGAGGACATCAAGATCGATAACAGCCGCAACCTGTTCACCGTGGGCGAGCACACCGTGAAGGAAGGCGACTGGATAAGCGTCGACGGAACCACCGGCGAGGTCTTCCTCGGCAAGGTAGCCAAGATCGAGACCGAGTTCGAGAAGGAGGTCGAGCTGATACAGGCTCTGGGGTGGGCAGACGATATCAAGAGCCTAGGAGTGTTGACGAACGCGGACAACCCCGAGGACGCCGCGAAGGCGCGGCAGTTCGGCGCCACCGGCATCGGCCTCACTAGGACGGAGCACATGTTCTTCGACCAGGAGGGCGAGGAGATCAGCCGCCGCGAGAACGTCGTCAACATGATCCTCAAGTCCGAGGTGGCCGCGCCGCTGCTGAGGCAGCTTGAGGCCGCCAAGGGCGAGGAGGAATACGACGAGCTGAAGAAGAAGGCGGACGCCAACAAAGACGTCCAGGAGTACCTCCAGGCGCTGGAGAACATAATGCCCTTCCAGAGGAAGGACTTCGAGGGAATCTTCGAGGCCATGGACGGGTACCCCGTCATCGTGCGGCTCATCGACCCGCCCATGCACGAGTTCCTGCCCCCGCGGGAGGAGCTCCTGCAGGAGGTGACCGAGCTGCGGTGCAGGGGAGCCAAGGGCGAGGAGCTTGAGGAGAAGGAGTACCTGCTGCGGGTCGTGGAGAGCCTCTGGGAGACCAACCCCATGCTGGGGCTCCGAGGGTGCCGCGCAGGGCTCATGTACCCCGGGCTGACCGAGATGCAGGTGCAGGCCATCATGGAGGCCGCGGTTAACGTCAAGAAGAAGGGAGTGGACGTGCACCCCGAGGTCATGATACCGCTGACGAGCCACGTCAACGAGATGCACGCCGAGTACGAGAAGCTGAACAAGGTAGCCGAGGAGGTGCTCGAGAAGGCCGGGATCGACCTCCACTACAAGATAGGCACCATGATAGAGATACCCAGGGCCGCGTTGACGGCGGACGAGATCGCCGAGAGCGCCGAGTTCTTCAGCTTCGGCACCAACGACCTCACCCAGATGACCTTCGGCATAAGCAGGGACGACGCGGAGGGCAAGTTCCTCCTCAACTTCGTGGACAGGGGCCTCCTGCCCAACAACCCGTTCCAAGTCATCGACCGCGAGGGCGTCGGCCAGCTCATGAAGATGTGCGTCGACAAGGGCAGGGCGACGAGGCCTGACCTGGAGATCGGCATCTGCGGCGAGCACGGCGGGGAGCCGAGCAGCATCGAGTTCTGCCACCTCATCGGCTTGAACTACGTAAGCTGCAGCCCGTACCGTGTGCCCATCGCGCGTCTAGCCGCGGCGCACGCCGAGCTGAACTATCC
>CAZCKR010000090.1:0-7657 GCA_964499305.1 uncultured Candidatus Bathyarchaeia archaeon
GCTTAACCTCATGGCGGCGAAGGCGGCGGCGGAGGAGTACAGGCTACGCGCCCTCGTGGGAAAGGAGGAGAAGCTCGTGACCGAGGGCAACGTATACGGCGAAGAAACGACCCAAGAGGAGCTTGACAGGATAATGGAAGAAGCCGTGGAAACGGAGTTCACGCGCAACAAGATAAAACTGATTCTATCCGTGAAACCCATGTCAGTAAAAAGCCTTTCAGATGAAACCGGGATCGACTCCAGGATTATCCTGGATCACGTGGTAGCTTTACGTCAAAGAGGCTGGGTGGACCTGCACGAGGTGCAGGGGAACTCCCCCATCTACAGGGCGACGGAGGTCCAGTAGATGAAAGCAGTTGGGGCAGTACTTGTCTTAGGCGGGGGCATAACCGGCATCCAGGCAAGTCTGGATCTGGCCGACGCCGGCTTCAAGGTATACCTCATGGACAAGGAGCCCACCATCGGAGGAGTCATGACCCAGCTCGACAAGACCTTCCCCACCAACGACTGCGCCATGTGTATTCTGGCTCCCAAGCTGGTGGGGGCCGGGAGACACCACAACATAGAGCTCCTGACCTACACCGAGATCGTCGAGCTGAGGGGAGAGGAAGGAGACTTCACAGCTACGCTGAAGAGGAAGGCTAGGCGCATCGACCCCGAGAAGTGTACTGGGTGCGGTGACTGCGCCAGGAAGTGCCCCGTCGAGGCCATCGACGAGTACAATATGGGCATGGCTAAGCGGAGCAGCGCATACATCAAGTACCCTCAGGCGGTCCCACTCATCGCCACCATCGACAAGTCGAAGTGCATCGGGTGCGGCATATGCGCCGAGGTCTGTAAAGCGGAGGCAGTCGTGTACGATGAGGAAGACGTCACGTTTGAACTCGACATCGGTTCAGTCATACTGGCACCCGGCTTCGAGGCCTTCGACCCTTCCACCCTGACGGAGTACGGGTACGGCAGGTACCCCAACGTCGTCACCAGCATGGAGTTCGAGAGGATCCTAAGCGCCACGGGCCCCTACAGGGGCACGGTTCTCCGGCCAAGCGACGGCGACCTCCCCAAGAGGGTGGCCTTCCTCCAGTGCATAGGCTCACGAGACGAGCGGGTGGGCAACTCCTACTGCAGCGGAGTCTGCTGCATGTACGCCATGAAGGAGGCCGTCATAGCTCAGGAGCATAACCCCGGCCTGGAGGCCACCATTTTCTTCATGGACCTCCGCGCCTTCGGCAAGGAGTTCGACGACTACTACATCAGGGCCGAGAAGGGGCACGGGATCCGGTTCATAAGGTCGAGGGTGGCATCCACGAGGCAGGTGCCGGGGAGCCGCGACGTCCTCCTCAGCTACGTCGAGGACGGCGAGGTCAAGGAGGAGAGTTTCGACATGGTGGTTCTAAGCGTGGGGCTGAACCCTCCCCATGACTCGGGCGAGCTGGCCGACGCCACGGGCATCGAGCTCAACAGGCACGGTTTCGCCAAGACCAGCCTCTTCAAGCCGCTGGAGACCTCGAGGCCGGGAGTCTATGTGTGCGGCGCCTTCCAGGGACCCAAGGACATCCCTGACAGCGTGGCCCAGGCCAGCGGAGCGGCCGCGAAGGCCTCCAAGGGGATCGCGCAGGAGCGGGGCAAGCTGATCACAAAGGTGGAGTACCCGGCGGAGAAGGACGTAGCCGGCGTGGAGCCCCGCGTCGGGGTGTTCGTCTGCCACTGCGGCATCAACATCGGGGGCGTCGTAGACGTCAACGGGGTCGTGGAGTACGCCAGGACACTGCCAGGCGTAGCCTACGCCGAACAGAACCTCTACACATGCAGCCAGGACACCCAGGACAAGATAAAGGAGAATATCCTGGAGCACGACCTAAACAGGGTAGTGGTCGCCAGCTGCACCCCCAGGACCCATGAGCCCCTCTTCAGGGCCACCCTCAGGGAGGCGGGCCTGAACGAGTACCTGTTCGAGATGGCCAACATCAGGGACCAGTGCAGCTGGGTGCACATGCACCAGCACGAGGCCGCCACGGAGAAGGCCAAGGGCCTCGTGAGGATGGCCGTCGCCAAGGCCAGGCTCCTGGAGCCCCTGGAGAAGCCGGTCATAGAGACGACGCCCGTCGCCCTCGTCATCGGGGGCGGCCTCAGCGGCATGACCAGCGCCCTGGAGATAGCCGACCAGGGCTACATGGTCCACCTGGTGGAGAAAACGGGTGAGCTTGGGGGGAACCTGAGGCACATCAAGTATGTGCCCACCGGTGAGGACCCTGAGGAGGAGCTCAGGAAGCTGGTTGAACGTGTCAGCGGCCACCCCAGCATCGAGGTGCATCTGGGGGCGCAGGTGGCCGACGCCCACGGGTACATCGGCAACTTCGAGTCAACCCTTGTAAGCGAGGGGGGCGAGACGGTGGTGAACCACGGCGTCGCCATCATAGCCACAGGCGGCGTCGAGTACAAGCCCACGGAGTACCTCTACGGCTCGGAGGGCGTCATGACCCAGTTCGAACTGGAGGGCATGCTACACACGGGCTACAGGCCCGACGCCGTCGTCATGATCCAGTGCGTGGGCTCCCGCTGCGAGGAGCGCACCTACTGCAGCAGGGTCTGCTGCACGGGGGCGGTGACCAACGCCCTGAGGATCAAGGAGGCTAACCCCGACGCCGACGTCTACGTCCTCTACAAGGACATGAGGACCTACGGGTTCAAGGAGGACTACTACAGGGAGGCAGCCGACAAAGGAGTCATGTTCATCAGGTACACGGACGAGGACAAGCCCGTCGTCGAGCGTCAGGGCGGCCTCAGGGTGACCGTCACCGACCCTGTCCTCGGGGAGAAGGTGACGATACCGGCCGACGCCGTGGTGCTGGCGGCGGCCATCCTGCCCTCGGAGGATAACGCAAAGCTGGCGGGCATGTTCAAGGTGCCCCTCAGCAAGGACGGCTTCTTCCTGGAGGCCCACATGAAGCTGAGGCCCCTGGACTTCGCGACCGACGGCGTCTTCCTGGCCGGCCTCGCCCACGGCCCCAAGACCTTGGACGAGTGCATAAGCCAGGCGTCAGGCGCGGCCGCGAGGGCATTGACCATCCTCAGCCAGCCCACCATCGAGGTGGATGGAGCCATCGCCAAGGTGGACGAGGATAGGTGCAGCGGCTGCAGGATGTGCGAGCACGTCTGCGAGTTCAACGCCATCGAGATGGTGGAGGACGAGGAGGGCAAGGTCCATAGCCACGTCATACCAGAGGTCTGCAAGGGCTGCGGAGTATGCGTGGCCACGTGCCCATCTGGGGCGATATCGGCGGGCCACTTCACCGACACGGAGATACTTAGCCAGGTCATCGCGGCTTTGCAGGAGGTGAAGGCGTGAGCTACGAGCCTAGGATCGTGGGCTTCCTCTGCAACTGGTGCAGCTACGCCGGCGCGGATCTGGCGGGCGTGAGCAGGTTCCAGTATCCGCCGAACCTGCGGGTGATCAGGGTCATGTGCAGCGGCAGGGTCCACCCGGCGCACATACTTGAGGCCTTCAGGAACGGCGCCGACGGCGTGCTGGTGGCCGGGTGCCACCCGCCCAACGACTGCCACTACATCTCGGGTAACCTGAAGGCCAAGAGGCGGGTCGCCTTGCTGAAGAAGTTCATGATCCAGATGGGGATGGATGAGCGTAGGCTCAGGCTCGAATGGGTGAGCGCCGCCGAGGGAGAGAAGTTCGCGAGGGTGGTCACCGAGTTCACCAACCAGCTCAAGGAGATGGGCCCAGCCCACATGAAGGCGATGGCTGTCGCGGAGGACGACTAGGATGACGATCACGGTTTCACGGGAAGCCAAGGAGTTCAGAAGGAAGGTCATGGAGACCCCCGGAGCGGAGAAATTAATGCGCTGCTACCAGTGCGGAACCTGCACGGCTGACTGCCCCATAGCGAAGCGGGTCCCCGAGTTCAGGCCCAGACAGATTGCCCGGCTCGTCATGTACGGGCAGAAGGAGCGGCTCATGGAGGGCGACCTCCTGTACCTCTGCGCTGGGTGCTACACCTGCTACGAGCACTGCCCCCAGGAGGTGCATGTATCGGAGATAGTGTCTGCTCTCCGCAAGATAAGCCTCGACGAGGGTCACCTGCTACCAGGCTTCAAGGCGCTCATGGAGGGCGTGGCCGAGATGGGCTACATATACGAGATAGACGAGTTCGAGAACGAGATGAGAGAGGACGACGACCTGCCCCCGGCGCCGACACCGGACACTGACGGCATCGAAGCCGTCATGAGGGCCACCGGGTTCCTCGGCAAGGTGGAGGCGAGCACGCGATGAGGTACGCCTTCTTCGTAGGTTGCACAACCCTCTCAAGGCTCCCAGGCTACGAGAAGTCGGCGAGGAAGGTCGCCGAGAATTTGGGGATCGAGCTGCTGGACATGCCCGGCTCGGGCTGCTGCGGGACCACCTACCTTGAGACCCTCGACCACAAGACGGGGCTAGCGGTCGCCGCCAGGAACATAGCCATAGCCGAGGAGATGGGCCTCGACATAGTCACCATCTGTAACGGGTGCACAGAGGTCCTCACCAAGGCCAACAGAGAGCTCAAGGAGAACCCCGCGCTCAGGGCCGAGGTCAACGAGGCCCTAGCCGAGGCGGGGAAGGAGTATAAGGGCACGGTGGAGGTCAAGCACTACGTCAGGATGCTCAAGGAAGATGTGGGCCTCGACGCCATCCGGGAGAAGATGGAGAAGAGCTTCAGGGGCCTCAGGGTGGCCAGCCACTACGGGTGCCACATGCTGAAGCCCAGAGAGATACTCATGAGCGACGACCCGGAGAACCCCACTGTTCTAGACGACTTGGTAGCCACGACGGGCGCCGAGCCTATAGACTACCCCAACAAGCTGGAGTGCTGCGCGGGCCCCGTTATGGGGGTAAGGGAGAACGTGACCTGGAGCGTCGGCCTCGACAAAGTCAAGACGGTGAAGCAGTATGGTGACGCCCTCGTGACGGCTTGCCCGTTCTGCTACCTCACGTATGAGAGGTGCCAGCTCATGCAGGAGGAGAACCCCAATCTACCCGTCCTCCACATACCCCAGCTGCTGGGGCTGGCGCTGGGTCTGGATGAAGACGAGCTAGGTATAGGCCACAACAAGGTGCCTTCCACGGGCGTCTTGGAGAGGCTGGAGGGATGACTATGGATAAACTAAAGTTCGGATTCTACTGGGCGGCGAGCTGCGGGGGCTGCGAGATCGCTGTCTTAGACATGGACGAGGCCTTACTAGAGGTCCTCGACGTTGCGGACGTGGTCTTCTGGCCCGTGGCCATGGACGTGAAGTACAAGGACGTCGAGGCCATGGAGGACGGCTACATGGACGTGGTCTTCTTCAACGGCGCTGTGAGGAACTCGGAGCAGGAGCACCTGGCCAAGCTCCTCAGGAAGAAGGCGAAACACATGGTGGCCTTCGGTTCATGTGCCTACACGGGCGGTATTCCTGGTCTCGCGAACGTTTCTAACAGAGAAGAGATTTTCGATGTGGTTTATCTTAAATCGCCTTCAACCGTCAATCCAAAGAATATAGTGCCGCGGACAGAGGTGGAGGTTCCTGAGGGTAAGGTAACCCTCCCGGTGTTCTATGACGTTGTGAAGCCCCTTGACCGGGTCGTGGATGTGGACTATTATCTGCCCGGGTGTCCACCCCCATCATCGCTGGTGCTGGACGCTGTGAGGGCCATCGCGTCCGGGCAGCTACCGGCCAAGGGGTCCGTGCTGGCCCCCGAGCTATCGGTCTGCGATGAATGCCCACGTAAGAAGGAGAACAAACAGATCACAGAGATCAAGCGGATAGTAGACCACACCCCCGATCCAGATAAGTGCCTCCTAGAGCAGGGCTTCATCTGCATGGGTCCCGCGACGCGTGGGGGATGCGGGGCCCGGTGCATCAACGCCAACATGCCGTGCACCGGCTGCGGTGGCCCCTGTCCAGGAGCCATAGAGCAGGGATCAGCCATGATCTCCGCCCTGTCAACCATCCTGGGCTTGGCGGCTGAGAAGGAGGAGGGCTTCGACTTTGAGGAGCTGCTAACGCAGCTCAAGGACCCTGTGGGCACCTTCTACAAGTACTCGCTTGCGGGCAGCATAATCAACAGAAAGGTGAAGCGATGAAGACCGTTACGATAGACCCGATAACCAGGCTTGAGGGCCACGGGAAGATCGAGATATTCCTCAACGAGGATGGAAACGTCGAGAACGCCTACCTCCAGATACCTGAGCTGAGAGGCTTCGAGCGGTTCTGCGAGGGCAGGAGAGCGGAGGACATGCCCATCATCACGCCCCGCATCTGCGGCGTATGCCCAGTGGCTCATCACTTAGCCGCCACCAAGACCCTCGACGCTGCATACGGCGTCGAGCCCACGGAGACCGCTAGAAAGCTCCGGGAGCTCATGAACTGCGGGTACTTCATCTACGACCATACTCTCCACTTCTACTTCCTCGCGGCGCCGGACTTCGTGGTCGGCCCAGGCGCTCCGCCCTCGGAGAGGAACATCTTCGGCGTCCTCAAGAAGGTGGGCCTCGACGTGGGCAGAGAGGTCATCAAGCACCGCGCCTACGGCCAGAGGATCACTGAGATCTTTGGTGGCAAGGCCACTCACCCCACCTGCGGCGTCCCGGGGGGCATAAGCAAGGGCCTCAACGAGGAGGAGAGGCAGAGTATCGAGGACATGGCCAGGAGCAGCGTGGAGTTCGCAAAGTTCTCCCTGGGTTTATTCAACGACGTGGTGCTCTCGAATCAGGACTACGTGGACCTCATCCTCAGCGACCCCTACCAGCTGAACACGTATAACATGGGCTTAGTGGACGAGGATAACCGCGTCAACTTCTACGGCGGGGAAATCAGGGTAACCGACCAGCAGGGCGAGGAGTACGTCAAGTTCGGCGAGCAGGAGTATCTGGACCACGTCTGCGAGCACGTGGAGCCGTGGACCTACAGCAAGTTCACCTACCTCAAGGGTGTGGGCTGGGACGGGTTCACCGACGGCCCAAGGAGCGGCATATTTAGGGTCGGCCCCCTGGGCAGGCTCAACGCCGCAGACGGCATGGCGACTCCTCAAGCAGACGAGGAGTACAAGCGGATGTATAAGACGCTGGGCGGTCGACCTGTCCAGTCCACTCTGGCCTTCCACTGGGCGCGCCTCGTGGAGTTGCTGTACGCCGCCGAGCGCGCGGTGGAGCTGGCGACGGACCCCGGCATCACCGGCACCGACCTCAGGAACCCGGTTGGAGAACCCGGGGAGGGCGTCGGCGTCGTGGAGGCGGCGAGGGGTACCCTCATCCACCACTACAAGCTGGACCGGGAGGGAATGATAAAGAAGGTCAACCTCATAGTGGCGACCACGAACAACTACGCCGACATCTGCATGAGCATAAGGGACGCAGCAAAGGGCCTCATAAAGGACAACAACGTAGACGAAGGTCTCCTGAACATGGTGGAGATGGCCTTCAGGGCCTACGACCCCTGCTTCGGGTGCAGCACCCACTCTCTCCCAGGCCAGGCCCCTCTAAAGGTCAACATCTACGATTACAGGAAGCGGCTCATCGAGACGGTTCAGAGGGGCTGAGACGCCTTGAGGACCATCGTCATCGGCGTGGGCAACCTCCTCAGATGCGACGACGGGGCCGGAGTCCACGTCGTCAACAGGCTGAAGAAG
>CAZCKR010000091.1:0-7643 GCA_964499305.1 uncultured Candidatus Bathyarchaeia archaeon
GTCCACAGCATGCCGCTGACCACAACGATGACGAAGGTGAGGAGCAGGGTCCGCCGCTCCGCGGTGGCGAACATCCGCCTCACGGTCTCCACGGGGCCCTTCCTCAGCTGGGTCGGGTCCACCTCGCAGGCGATGTCCTGTATGACTAGCAGGTCGACGGCGGCTATGGCGAGGCCGGCGACACCCCAAAGGATGAAGGTCATCCTCCACCCGAAGCTGGCGCCGAGGATGCTGGAGGTGAGGAAGCTGACGGCCATGCCCATGTCGCCTCCGAGTCCCTGGTACCCCATGTAGCGGCCCCTCATCTCGTCGCTGACCAACGCCATGTGGGCGTAGCCGCATGGGTGGTAGAGGCTCGCGCCGATGCCGAGTATTATCATGCCGACGGCCGCCACCGGGACGCTGGGGGAAAGCCCCACGATTATGGAGGCGCCGCCGCACAGCACCATGGAGGCGGCGATAAGGAGCCTCTTGCTGTACTTGTCGGCGATGAAACCCACGGGGAGGCTGAACCAGCCGTAGAACAGCGACACCAGGGACGCAAGCATCCCCACGGTCCCTATGTCGCCCAGGTCTCCCTGCAGTATCGGTATCATCGCGGGCAGAAGAACCAGGTACCCGTGCATTACGCCGTGGCTCCCCGAGATGGCTACTATGCTTCTGTCTTGACCGTCCATGTCTGCGTCCTCAGATTCCAATACCAAAACACACCTTCGTATTTAATCCTAATCTAAGGCTGATGGGCTCTGCAAAGGTTATTATTGGATGCTTCAGATGGCGATCCGGATGAGCTTCCTGAAGCGGCCCTCGGAGAACTACTGCCCCGGCATCTCGGACTACGTCAGGCCCACGGTCGGGTACAAGAAATGTGAAGAATGTGGAGGCAGGGTCGAGTTCTGGAGCGACGAGGATGAGGGCGTCTGCCTGGACTGCGGCGCGAAGCACAGGAAGAAGGAGGAGACTCCGAGCTGCCTCGAGTACTGCGACTACGCGAGCGTCTGCAAGGGCATCATCATATCAAGACGTAAGGCGAGTAGATAACGGGGTCAACGCGCCGTTTACTCGGGGGAGGCAAGTTACGCAGTGAGATACGCGTCTTATGCTATGCTTAGTCACGGTTCAGGCGTCGATCCGGCGCCATCGCCTAGTTAGTTTTATATACTGAGAGTGACCACGGGCGCATCATATTTTAATAAAATAGCTTCAACTTATGGGTGAGGAACTGTGTCAGCATCCAAGCTCAAGAACCAGATCGGCGTAATGCTCCTCGAGAAACCCATGAGCCTCAAAGAGGTAGCAGAGGCCATGGAGATCAAGGACAAGAAGGCCTACAGCCTCATCAAGTCCATGTTCCAGGACGACCGCGTCGCCGGGTTCAAGGACGCAGACGGCGCCAGAAGGTACCGCGTCACAGAGGAAGAGGCCGAGAAGGCAGCCAAGAGGAAGACCCGCGCCGATAAGAAGGCAGCCAAGTAGAGGGGCTGCATACTGTTTTAAAGTATCCGAGACCCAGAGAAACCTATGCCTGGTTACGGGATAAGCCACGAGTCGGGGACGCTGAAACGGGTGATGGTTCACCACCCAGGAAAGGAGCTGGAGCTCGCCAACAGGAACCCCGAGGCACACCACTTCGAGATGCCCGTGGACACGAGGCGCTTCATCAGCGACCACAAGCGGCTCATAGACACCCTTGAGGAGGCGGGCGTAGAGGTCCTGAAGGTAAGGGACCTGGTGAAGGACAACGAGGACGCCTACGCCGAGTCCTTCCAGTGCCCCAACCTGGTATTCGTGAGGGACAGCAGCACCATGACGGATAACGGCGCGTTCCTGTTCAGGATGGGCCTCCCCACGAGGCGCAGGGAGACCCCCGTCATCAAGGCGGCCCACCAGGCTAACGGCGTACCCATCGCGCTGGAGATTAAGGAGCCGGACACCTTCGAGGGAGGCGGCTTCGCGTTCCTGGAGGGAGGCACGGCGGTGGCCGGCCTCTGCGACAGATCAACCCAGGGAGCCCTAGACCAGATGGGCAGCTACCTTCTAGACAACAGGCTCGTGGACCTCTGGGTGACCCTCGACATGCCGGAGGGCTGCATCCACATCGACGGCGAGTTCGCCGAGCTACCCGGCAAGGTGGCTATAAGCTACGCGCCGGTGCTGGACAACGTCACAGCCCCCTTCAGGACGGCGTCTGAACGTTGGGACGGCTGCTTCACGGAGTGGCTCAGGGAGACCGGGTGGGACATAATCGAGGTCACCAAGCAGGAGTACTGGGACATGGCGGCCAACTTCCTGACGGTGGACAGCGACCTCGCCATCCACTACACGGGCAACCCGCGCGTTATGAAGGAGGTAAAGGAGCGCGGCATCGACGTCGTCCAGATCCCGGGCGAGGAGATGAAGAAGGGGATGGGCGGCATCCACTGCATGACGTGTCCCATCCTCAGGGTCTAGCCGAAGATGGCTGGGTGGAACTCCTTGAACCCGTCAGGGAAGTCCATTGACTCGACCACGTAGTCGAGGACCGCGGGCACCCCATCCAGGTTCTTCTTCAACGCCCGCTCAAGGGAGCCCCTGATCTCCCCGACGCTCGTAACCTGCTCCCCGTAGCAGCCGCACGCCTCGGCGACCTTAGCGAAGTCGGGCTGGGCCTCGTAGTCCACCGAGATGTACCGCTCCTCGTTGGCCCACTGGTGGAGCTTAATCCAGCCGAGGCTGTAGTTGTTAAGCACGATCCACGTGACGGGTGCATCGTACTGGACCGCCGTCGGGAGCTCCTTCATACCCATCTGGAAAGCGCCGTCGCCGGTGGTGCAGATCACCTTCCTGTCCGGGGCGGCCAGCTTGGCGCCGATGGCGCCGGCCACGCCGAGCCCCATACAGGTCTGCTCCGCGGGGGCGACGCAGCAGTCATGGTCCAGGACCCGGTAGTAGGGGTAGTAGTAGCTCCAGAGGTCCTGTGACCCGTTCTCGTTGACCAGCACTGTGCCGCCGCCGAACACCCTGTTCGCCTCGTAGACCACCCTCTTGGACTTCACCGCCTTCTCGGCCATGACCTCGGCCTCGACCTCCGCGATGAACGTCTCCTTCGCCTCGACGATGCTCTTCACCCGTGGCATCTCCTCCAAAGCCTTCCTCCCTACCTTCTCGCCCAAGACCTGGATGAGGTCCACTAGGAACAGCTTGGCGTCGGCCGCCACAGGCAGGTCGGGCCTCCAGTTGCGGCCCAGCTCGTCGGCGTCGATGTCCACCTGGATATACTTCGCATCCTCCGGGTAGTAGCTCCACCCAGCCGTCTGAAACTCCTCGTTCCTGGACCCCAGGGTCATCATCAGATCGGCCCCCTGGAAAAGCCGCCTACCCACCTTCGTCCTGTAGAGCCCCACGAGGCCCACGGCGAGGGGGTGAGACTCGGGGATGCATCCGCGGCCGCTGGGCGTGGTCAACACGGGTACCCCCAGCATCTCGGCGAGGGACACCATCGATGGCCCGGCGCCGCTGAGATGAGCGCCTCCGCCGGCGACGATCACAGGCCGTTCTGAGACGAGGAGCATCTCCGCCGCTGTCTTGACGGCCTCAAAGTCAGGTCTTACCCTGACGGGGCGTGTAGAATGGGGGTACCTCGTTTCCTCGGTTTCGGCCATGCCCACGTTGAACGGCACGTCGATGTAGACAGGGCCCGGCCTCCCGTTGCAGGACAGGCTGAACGCCCTGTTCATGGCCCACGCCGCCTTGTCCGGGTGGGGGACCCTGTAGCTCCACTTGGTGATGGGCCTCATCATCTCCATCTGAGGCGTCTCCTGGAAGGCGCCCATCCCCGTGGATAGGCTGTCGGCCGATCCGCCGAGCGCTATCAGGGGCTGACAGCCTGACCACGCCTCCAGGACGCCGCTGACGAGGTTGGCGACTCCCGGCCCCGGGCTGCCGAAGCAGACCCCCGGCTCGCGGGTAAGCTTGCTGTAAGCGAACGCCATGTAGGCTCCCGAGGCCTCGTGCCTGACGAGCACAGGCTCTACGCTGCTGTCGTAGAGCGAGTCGTAAAGGGCTCCTGGGTGCCCTGGTAGCCCGAAGACGTATCTGACGCCCTCCTTCTCCATGGCGTCGACTATGACGTCCCAGCATCTTTTCCCTGTCAAAACTGCATCGATGGAATATCGGGCGCTGCGTAGATAAAGCCTAGGAGCCGTCCAGCACCTCGGACTCGTCGTCCTCGTCGCCGTATATGAGGCGCAGGTCCTCGAAGGTGAGCTTGCCGCCGTTCTCCATCTTCCTGAGGGCCTCCTGCCGCATGGTCTCCATGCGCTGCTGGGCGGACATCTTCCTCCTCTCGGATACCTTGACGTCGGCGAGCCTCAGCCCGTCCCTCAGGGCATTGATCTGGGGCATGAGGGCGTTGATCTCCTCCTTGACGCCGTCGACCTCCTCGATCTTCTCCACGTACCGCCCGTGCGCCTCGTCCGCCTTCTTCTTCTCGGCGTCCGCCTGCTCGTAGAACATGATCATCTTCTCGTGGTGGCCCTGGCTCTCCTCGCTGAGCTTTCCCATTTCCTCCCTTATGGCCCGTATCTCGATCTCTGTGGCCTTCTTGTCTGCGAGGACGTCGATCCGCTGATCCTTCTGCTTCTCCAGCTTCCTGTACTCGATGAGGGTCTGCCTGAGCCGCGACGCCCTCTGGATGAGCTCGTCCTCCCTGTCCAGAATCTCCTTGGTGGGCGTCGTCATGACCTCCCACTCTATCCGGTTGAGGTCCCGCTCCACCCTGTTCTTATCGGGGCGCGACCTGTACTCGTTCTCGAGGCGCCTCTCCGCATTGGACAGCTTCTCCTTCTTCTCGTCGAGCTCCTCGAAGAGGGGGCCGAGACGCTTCTTGATCTCCTGGACCCGGGCGTTGATCCCGTCGCGTTTCTCGCGGTGCCTCTTGGCTTCGTCCCTCAGCTTTTTGGCAGACTCGTTGAGCCTGTCGCGTTCATCGCGTTGTTTCTTGATCTGTTCGAAGAGCTGGTTTCTGGTCTTTCTCAGTTCCGCGGCCTGTGCCTCGAGTTCTTCAAGTGTCTTATCTTCAGCGGGCATGTGGTGGCTGCACCAATGAATGTGTTTTCCTGATTCATCTATGGGAGTATTTGCCCAGCTAAAAGGGCTTCTATGTCTTACGTGGAGGGGATGTTCTCAGGACGGGAGAGAATGTTAGATATATTTTTATATAAAGGAAATAACTATGGAATATCTTTCAGAACACATTGAAAGGTGATGTGCCCCGGTAGCCCAGAGCGGAAAGGTGAAGGGGGTGGAGTTCTCCATCGGAGTGGGCGCGTCGTACATAGCGCTGGCTTTTGGTGGACTGTACTTCATCTACACCCTCACATAGACACAGTGTTTTTCCCAATATAAGTAAGAAATAAGCTGTTTTAGGGCTTATTTACTGTTTGCCTCAAATACGGTAAACGGTATTTTGATATGAAAATGTTAAGATTGATGAGGAGAAAGGTGGGTGGATAGAGGAGAATTAGATCTATTAAATTTAGTATCCCACTAATGTTTCTCAATCTTTAATTAAACATAAACATCTGTTGCACCTAAATGTTAACCCAGAGAGTTAAGCAACACACTGGCGCGGTGTATTTGACGTTTCTTCTAGATGTGGAGGGATAGAATATTATGATGACGCGGTGCAGGGAGTAATAGGTACCAATCACGAATCATATTCACAAGCAGGTGGATGGAGTGTATCCTAGAAAAAGAGATTTTAGTTACAATTTAATAAATATAAGAAAAAGATCAAAATATGCATGTATTACAACGACCTTAAAATCACAGCCTTAATTCTCGTAACTATCCTGCTACCCTTAAACATCCCATCGGCTAGAGCAGACCATCTATCACTTGAAGAAGGTCCATGCTACGTTATTGCAGATAACGGGGATGTATTCGGAAAGGTCCAGCACGACGGCTCGGTAATATGGATAGGATCCATACCCATCGGATACGGCGGAGGTGAAAACCTGGCCATAGACCCCTCAACAGGATACGTATATAACATAGCAGGAGAACCATCAAGTACCTACGTGAAAACCCCGTTAATCATTATAGACCCTGAGACTGTAGCCATCACTGAGGTAAACGAAGATACCACCCTCTGGGATGTCGACGCCTTGGCGTTCAACCCCCAAGATGGACTCTTGTACGCGGTTAACAAGTACGAGAAATTTAACAATGAACCGGGGATACTGCAGCTTGTAGATAAGACCACGGGCGCGGCGACAAAGCTTGTAGATCTATATTTTGACGGGGTAGCTCCCGTTACGGGTGTTGACCCTCATATAGACGGGATATCGTTTGACCCCAAGAACGGTGATCTATACGGCATCTACAGTGGTTGGGGAGGCCCAAGCCACCTTGTCACCATTGACATGACAAGTGGCTTGATTTCAGTAATAGGGGATACGGGCGCTGAGGATATCGAGGATATTTGTTTTAAATGGGATGGAGTGCTGGTCGGGGCTCTTGGGGATCAAGGTTGGATCGAAGGCGGTCCCTTTGAGGGGCTGGTGGTTATCGATAAGGAAGTTCCTTCAGCATCAAAGTTTGGAGTAGCATATGATTACCCTAATACTTGTTTGGATGTGGAGTCATTTGCGTGCACCGTGTTGTATTCAAGTGACGGTGCCATCGTAGGCGGGATGCTTGTAACCGCATATAGCCCGGCGGTGAAAGGCTCTATGGTGTTATTATACATACTGAGCATAATCGGAGCAATTTATGTGGTAAGATACAAGCTCATGCTCTCAGGAAACCATTAATATTATTTTCAAACATCCCCTCACTCTTTAATTAGCTTCAGGAGCCATCACATTCTATTCATCAGGAAACATGGAGTAGAAAAACAACTAACACCAATTTAGAACAGATCATAAGATTTTGAGGGGAGCCCTGATCAGAGGAGAAATTCTTTAGTTGATACCTCTCTGAAGTGTCGGGACCCCCAAGGTTACACGGCAGCACAAGCCGCCAAGTAAAGAACTTGAACCCTTTTAATTTAAGTAAAATGGATATAACTATCCAAATAACGTACGCGCAGGCCGTTAATGAGATAAGTGAACATTTTTCTCTCATTTACCCTCACATAGACACAGTGTTTTTCCGGTGCTTAGTAAGAAATAAGCCGTTTTAGGGCTTATTCGTATGGTTTTACCAAATGTCGAAACCTTGTTGCCTTGAAAGTGTTAAAAAAATTATAGCGCGCCAGGGTGTTGCTAAATTCCTGGAATTAACATTTTCTTGTATACACACGCGAAATTGACCGGTCAAATCACATCTTCATCTTCTGATGGTCTTCGGATGTACCCGTGCCATGTGGTTCACCATATTCCCGGCTTTAACCCTGACCCCACACAGCGTACAAGTAGACCAGACCCCCTTCGAGGTTGGCTTCATGAGCTCGTTTATGAGCTCATCCACTGTCAAGTCTTTGTTCTTGGCCAGTTCTCTGACCTTCAACGCGGTCTCTTTCCTGATTATGAGGGAGTACCAGCCCTTTTCTGGCATAGATCTTCCTCTGTTGCTTGTCCATTATAGTTTGACCGGTCAATTAGAGGGCTCGGCTTGATTTGTGATGAAAAAAGGTGCAATATAGCAACACGCTGGCGCGC
>CAZCKR010000092.1:0-7588 GCA_964499305.1 uncultured Candidatus Bathyarchaeia archaeon
CTTCTGTGAAGGGTGCTCCCGATAATCGTATAAAGGTAGCAGGAAATACTAACACACGGTGTATTAGTTGAAGTTTAAACGGTATCTTTCGTGCATCGACACTCACTGCAGCGGTGAGGCCACCCGCGTACTGGTCGGCGGCGTCCCCAAGCTCATCGGGAAATCAATGCAGGAGAAGCAGAAGTACTTCCAGGACCATTATCACAGCCTCCTCGGCACCATGCTCAAGGAGCCAAGGGGCTTCGAGGGCATGCTCGGCGCCGTGCTCACGGAGCCCTGCCACCCCGAGGCCGACGTCGGCGTCATCTACCTCTGGACCGGTGGCTACTTCAGCGCCTGCGGCGACAGCACGTACAGCTGCAGCGCGGCCCTCGTGAACACTGGCATGGTCGACGTCAAGGAGCCCGTCACCGACATCACGTTCGACACGGTGGCCGGCCTCGTCCGCACAAAGGTCGAGGTCGAGGACGGCGTCGCCAAGGCCATCTACATGCAGGGCGTCCCAAGCTTCTACTGGAAGACCATGAAGTTCGACATCCCCGAAGTCGGGGAGGTCGAGGCAGACATCGCGTACGGCGGCCTCTGGTACGCCTTCGTGAACGCAGACAGCATCGGGCTAGAGCCGAGCCTCGAGAACAAGGACTACTGGATCCCCTTGGGCTGGGACATGAGGAACTACATCAAGGACCAGATCGAGCTGGATCACCCCGAGTACCCTGAGCTAAAGATACTTGACTTGGTGACCTTCTACACTGAGCCCACCAAGAAGGAGTACACGAGCAGGCACTGGAACGTGTTCGGGCCCAAACAGAGCTGCCGCAGCCCCGCCGGCACATGCTCCAACGCCCGTATGGCGGCCATGTACGGTAAAGGCGAGCTGAAGCCCGGAGACGAGGTGAAGTTCGAGTCCACCATAAGCACGGTGATGGTGGGCAGGATAGCCGAGGAGACGAAGGTGGGCAAATACAAGGCCATAGTCCCAGACGTCATGGCTACCGCCTACATAACCGCGTTGAACCAGGTCGTCATCGACCCGGATGACCCGCTCAGGGCAGGCTTCCTCTTCTAATCCTCTTCTTTTTTAGTCATCAACATCTCAGGTGCGTGGACCTTCAGGAGTTCCGCCACCTTCATGAACTCTCCGAGCGTCTTGTTGCCCTTCTTCGTCATGTCGAAGGTGTCCGTCTTCTGGCCTCTCTCGTTGTAGCCCTGGGACAGGAAGCCTTGCTGGACCAGCTGCCCGACGATGACTCTGGCCTTCTTCTTGTTGACGTAGGTAGTCTCCATGATCTCCACGAGGCTGGTGTTACCGTCGCTGATTGTCTCCAGTATCTGCATAGACGTCTGGTACTTGGAGTGTCTCATGGACATGTGTGTTGGTTTAAATAAAAACCAATTAAAGGATTGTCAACCAGTGTTACTTAATAACGATACATATCAATGGAACAATTTCTGGATCATACGAGGCGAGATGCACCCCATCATGCCTATTAAATACTAGTATTCATGCCTTTCATTGGAGCGTGACTCACGTTGCCTAAGGAAATGATATTGTTAAGCGCCGGGGACCCCGACGTGGAGGCCCCCCAATACGCGATCAACGAGGCTCTTCTCGGCATCATCGAGGGTGGGATGAACACCCACTACCCCCACTACTCGGGGTACCCTGAGGCCTTCAACGAGGCCGTAGTGGACTATTACAAGAAGTTCACGGGCGTCGAGTACGAGCCCAAGAACATCCTCCCCGCGGCGGGCAGCAGCGCCGCCCTCTACCTCGCCCTCGCCACCGTGCTTAAGGAGGGAGACGAGGTCCTCATGTTCACTCCATACTACATGGGCCACAAGAGCATCTTCGACGGAATGGGCGTAAAGATGAACACTGTGCCCCTGCTCAAGGACAAGAACTACCATCCTGACCCGGGTGTCATCGCCGACTACGTCACCCCTAAGACTAAGGCGATCCTGCTCTGCAACCCCGCTAACCCGACGGGCACCGTGTTCAACGAGGAGGAGTGTAAAGTCTTGGGCGACCTGGCCGTGGACCACGACATGGCCATCTTCGCGGACGAGATCTACCTCCACTACGTCTACGACGACAACAAGTTCGTGAGCATCGCCGGGCTCAGCGACGAATACAAGGAACGCACCCTGGGCATCATGAGCTTCAGCAAGACCTTCAGCATGACGGGTTGGAGGCTCGGCTACGACATCGTCCCGGACAGGTACCTAGAGAAGGCGAACCAGATCAGGGGAATGACAGCCCCCAGGCCGGCGACGTTCGTGTTCAGGGCGGGCGTAGCATGTCTACGCGGCGACTTCAAGTACGTCGACGAGCGGCGAGCTGAGTATAAGAATAGGCGTGACTACTTCGTCAAGGCAGTGGACGACTTGGGGTGGCCGTGCCACATGTTCGAAGGAGCGTTCTACGCCTGGTTCGACGTCCGCAGCACAGGCATGGGCAGCACGGAGTTCTTGGAGAAGCTCAACGAGAGCCAGAATGTCCGTCTGAGCCCGGGCAGCCGCTTCGGCGCCGACGGGTTCATAAGGGTGCCCTTGGTGAAGCCCGTCCCGGTTCTGAAAGAGGTAGTGAAGCGGCTCAAGGCCTTCAAGGCGAGCCTCTAACCTCCCCCTTTTATTGTCCCGTCCATATTCTGCTGTAGGCCGATGTTACGTAAGAGAAAGTCGCTGAAGAGGAAGCCAGCGAAGAAACTTGTCGAGGAGCTCTCATCTGTGTTCGGCGAGATCGATGCCGAGAGGGTCGAGTCCGCCGAGCTGGAGGGTGTCACCGTATACCTGCTGGACGACGTCGTCGAGTTCGTGAGGAACGGCGAAGCCCTTTACCCCTTTCTAGGCGGTAGCCACGTGGATGGGCTGCCCAGGGTGGTCGTGGATATGGGTGCCATACCCTACGTCTGCAACGGAGCAGACATCATGGCCCCAGGGATCACAGACATGGACTCGTTCGAGGTGGGCGACCTCGTCGTGGTTAGAGACGTCACCCACGGCAAGGCGCTGGCCATCGGGAAGGCTCTGAAGAGTTCCTCCGACATTGAGGCAAGCATGAAAGGCAAGGTGATAGAGAACCTCCACTACGTGGGGGACAGCCTCTGGAAGGCTGCCTAGATGTATCTTATCATCTCCATCTTGGGCAGGAAGAAGACGAATGCGATGACCGCTGTGCCTAGGAAGACTAGTATGAAGAGCCACATGCTCCAGTGGAACACCTTCCACCAGACCCCGAACTTCTCCACGCCCTGACTGTAGCTTCGCTCGTAGGCGAGTATCCCCTCTTTGATGTTGCGTGGGAGGTTCTTCAGCGACGCCAAGAGCTTCCTTAATCTGCCTTGCTCCGCCACCGGTGTTCATTCCTTATTGTTTAACTGGGTCTTTATTTCTTTGTGTATCCATTGCAGCAACCCTTAAATCATAATATGAAACAATATTCATATGAAATAATGTTCATTGGTGTGTGTCATGGTTAAGCGAAACATCGTCCACATAAACGAGGAAAAATGCAACGGCTGCGGCCAGTGCATCCCCAACTGCGCAGAGGGCGCCCTCCAGATCATAGACGGCAAAGCCCGGATAGTGAAAGACGCCTACTGCGATGGGCTGGGGGCCTGCCTTGGCCGCTGTCCACAAGACGCCATAGCCATCATAGAACGCGAGGCGCCCGAGTTCGACGAGGAGGCAGTCCACGAATATCTGGAGACGCTGAAAACACGTGATGCGCTGGCTTGCGGCTGCCCGGCATCCCAAGTCCAGGAGCTGAAGGGTAGCACAGCGGGACGGGAGCTCGCTGAGGCACCCGTTCAGTCAGCTCTACGACACTGGCCCATCCAGTTAAACCTAGTACCTATTAAAGCGCCGTTCTTCAAGGACGCGGACCTATTGCTGATGGCTGACTGCGCCGCGGTCGCATACCCGGCGCTCCACCAGAGGCTGCTCAAAGATAGAAGCGTCGTGATAGGGTGTCTCAAGTTCGACGACGTCAACAACTACGTCGAGAAGCTGACAGAGATACTGAAGAGAAACGACGTGAGGAGCCTAACGGTTGCTCACATGGAGGTGCCTTGCTGTAGTGCGCTGAACGTCGTCGCCCAGCGTGCCCTGGATGCGTCGGGGAAGATGATTCCGACGCAGCGCCTGATGGTCTCGGTTGACGGAGACATCAAGAGAGTCTAGCCGTTTTCCATTAATTTCCATGGCGCATAAACTTTAAAGGCGATGCCCTGTGACTTATTGAGATTCGGTGAACATTCATGGGTATGCTTGACGATATTCGCGTTCTAGACTTCAGCCACGTGTACTTCGGCCCCTACAGCACCATGATCATGGCCGACATGGGCGCCGACGTCATCAAGATCGAGCCCCCGTGGGGCGAGATCGCGCGGCTCTACCCGCCCCACTTCGGAGGCGTCAGCAGCGTGTTCCACTACCTTGACCGGAACAAGAAGGGTGTGAGCCTGAACCTCAAGGACCCCAGAGCCAAGGACATCATATTTGAGCTGCTGAAGCAGTGCGACGTCGTCGTCGAGAACTTCAAGAGAGGCACCATGGACAAGCTGGGCCTAGGCTACGATGACCTGAAGAAGATTAAACCCGACATAATTTACGCCAGCCTCAGCGGCTTCGGCTTGGACGGCCCTTATAAGGACCGCCCCAGCTTCGCGCCCATCGCCGGCGCCTACAGCGGCTGGTACAGGATCACAGGCGACAACGTGGACCCAGAGGGGCCCCCAATCGTCCCCGCTGCCTGGCACGGCGACCTGGACCCTGGCCTATGGGCCGTCGTCGGCATCCTCGGCGCCATCAGGCACAGGGACAAGACTGGGGAGGGGCAGCTCGTCGACGTGTCCCAGCTGGACTGCATGCTGGCGCAGACGGGAGTCCAGATCACGGGCTACACTCTCAGCGGCAAGCTGCCGTGGGAGAGCAGCCTGGACAGGATAATGGGGCCTTCGACCTTCGGTGTGTTCCAGGCCACCGACGGCTACGTCTACGTGGCGGCGGACCCCAACATGCACCAGAGGCTGATGATGGCCATGGGCGTCGACGATCTGGGTACGGGCCGCACGGTCCTAGAGAACTGGGTCCAGGACAAGAAGGTGAGTGAAGTGGTCGACGCCCTCGTGGCTGTGAGCGTCCCTGTGGCTCCCATACTTCAGATCGATGAGGCCATCGAGGACCCCCACGTCA
Organism: uncultured Candidatus Bathyarchaeia archaeon; assembly: GCA_964499305.1. Taxonomy (GTDB): domain Archaea; phylum Thermoproteota; class Bathyarchaeia; order TCS64; family TCS64; genus RBG-16-57-9. The sequence goes on from CAZCKR010000092.1 coordinate 5,200, forward strand.
AGGCGCGGGGCGCCATCGTCGAGGTCGAGCACAAGACCGCCGGGAAGGTGCGTATGCCAGGGTTCCCCCTCAAGATGAGCGCGACACCCGGCACGATAAGATTGGCGGCGCCTCTGCTGGGCGAGCACTCCGCCGAGGTCCTCAAGGAGATGCTGGGCTACACTAACGAGCAGATCCAGGAGCTCCGTAAGGCCGGCGTCGTAGTCACTCCTTAACAATTTTTATGCCATTCTTTTATACGGCGAGACGTTTTTCAGAGGTGAGGGCCGTATGTCAGGTTTCTCTGAGCAGCGTAAAGAGATGGTGAAGCGGTACACCAGGGCCGGGTATGTCAAGTCTCAAGCCATGGCCGAGGCCATGCTACGGGTTCCCCGGGAGGAGTTCATGGATCCCCGGTACAGGCAGTACAGCTACTACGATCAGCCTTTCCCCATCCCGGGGGACGGCAGACAGACCATCAGCGCCCCCTACATGTACCCTGTGAGCTACGAGCCACTGGGGCTCAGGGAGGGGATGAGGCTCCTAGAGATAGGGGCTGGCTCGGGGTACGGCGCGGCCCTGGCCAGGGAGCTCGTTGGGGAGGCTGGCGTCGTCGTGGCTATAGAGATAAACGCCGTCACCTGCGAGTTCGCCCGCATGAACCTTGAGCGGGCTGGTTACGGAGACGTGAAGCTGGTCCTAGGGGACGGATCCGTGGGGCACGCCGAGGACGCCCCCTACGACGCGATAAGCATCACCGCGGCGAGCCCCAAGATCCCGCCGCCGCTGGTAGAGCAGTTGAAGGCGCCGGGTAAGCTCGTTGGCCCTGTGGGAGGGGACAGGTACACTGGCCAGGACATGCTGCTGCTTGAGAAGGACGAGTCGGGGCAGGTTTCTGAGCGCAGCCTGATGAAGGTGGTGTACGTGCCCCTCCTCGGGGAGTACGGGTGGAGGCGTAGGTGAGAGGTGCAGGGTTTAAAAGCGTCGTGTCTACTCAAAGAGGGACTGGCATGAAGGCGGGCATCGTCTCACGCACCGACATTCCCAACGCCCTGTCGCTTACGAGGCGCATCATAGACTATCTCGGCGAGCGTGGGGTGGACGTCGGCGTCGAGACCGATACGGCGTTAGCCCTCGAGCTGGAAGATAACAACACGAACCTCTCCGATCTGGAGGGCGACTTCATGGTCACGGTGGGCGGCGACGGCACCATACTCAGAACCGCGATGGAGATGAAGACATCAGAGACACCCATACTGGGCGTGAACATGGGCCGCAGGGGCTTCCTCAGCGAGGTCACTGTTCCCGAAGCCGAGTGGGCGCTCGACAAGGTCCTGGAAGGCGACTACTTCATAGAGAAGAGCATGAAGGTGAGCAGCAGGTGCCTCCAGCTCGAGGAGAGCTTCCCGGACGCCCTGAACGAGGTGTTGATCGCCTCGCCTCTACCCTCCAAGATGGTTCTGCTTGGGCTGAGGGTCGACGGGGAGCACATAATAGACGTTCAGGCCGACGGGATCTTGGTGTCCACACCCGCAGGCTCCACCGCCTACAACATGTCTGCTGGAGGCGCCGTCCTGGCGCCGGGCATCGACGGCTTCTCCATTACGGCGATCTGCCCTTACAGCTACTTCAGGAGCATCGTGGTGCCGCCAGAGTCAATTATAACGCTAGAGCTCCTCAAGCCCCGGGCGGAAGCCATCGCCATCATCGATGGGCGGTCTCTCCACCCGCTGCAGCCGTTTAACACAGTAGAGTGCTACGCGAGCGAACACTTGACGCGTTTCATAAGGTTCAGGTCGTTCTACAGCCGCATCCAGAAACGGATATTAACCATCCAGTCCAAGTGAGCCCAGGTTGTACGCGCTCATACTGGATTCCTCGGCCTTCATCCAGGGACTCGACCCGCAGAACGAGGCCGCGTACACGGTGCCTCTCGTCGTGGGGGAGCTGAGGGACGGGTTCATTGCGGCCCGGCTCAGGATCATGGAGACCACGGGGAGGCTCAAGATCGTAGAGCCCGAGGAGAGATATCTGGGAGTTGTCGAAGACGAGTCGCTGAGGATGGGGGAGTCCCACGCCCTGTCGGCGACAGATAAACAGGTTCTGGCCCTCGGGCTTCAGCTCAGTGACGACGAGTTGGAGCCGGTCATAGTGTCTGACGACTACTCTGTGCAGAACATGGCGGATGCCCTCGGGCTCAGGCACAGGGGTCTAGCGACCCCGGGCATCAAGAGACGGTTCACGTGGACCCTGTACTGCCCAGGCTGCCGCCGAGAGTACGCCGAGCCTCAGCCCGATGATGTCTGCCCCATATGCGGCACCGGGCTCAAGAGGAGGCCGAGCAGGAAGAGAGGAGTCACGCGTCGAGGCGGGGTATGAACCTGCCCGATCCTTTCTTCGACAGCACCTG
>CAZCKR010000093.1:0-2716 GCA_964499305.1 uncultured Candidatus Bathyarchaeia archaeon
CTTTGACACCAAAACAGTATAATATGACCTATATTTTAGATAATATGGCATCTAGAATGTATAACCTGTTCGGCTCGAAGACCAGGGTACGGCTGATCACCAAACTCATGATGAACCCCAGGCAAACCTACTACATCAGAGAGCTTTCGAGGGAGCTGGGCATCCCCTACGGGATGGTCCACAGGGAGATAGGGAACCTAGCCGGGCTGAGGATAATAAAGCTGGAGAAGAGAGGGAAGATCACCCTCATCCACGTCAACGAGAGCCTGCCCTACCTCGGAGACCTCAGGAACCTGATGCTCAAGACCACCGGCGTATCCCACGTGATACTGGAGATGATACCCGGTGACAATGTCAGGTTCATGCTGGTCTTCGGCTCCATGGCGAGCGGAGACTACGGCGAGCGGAGCGACATCGACCTCATGGTGGTGGGTAGCCTGGAAGAGGAGCCACTTCTAGAGGCGGCGAAGAGGATCGAGGCGGAAACCGGTCGAGAGGTGAACTATGTGCTGTGGAGCGAGGAAGAGTTCCGGGAAAAAATAAAGAGTGGACACCACCTTCTTCTGGACATAGCGGAGAAGCCTCTGATCATGTTGGTGGGGAGCGAGGACGAGTTTAGAGGAGCTGTTAAGGCGGCGGGTCATCAGTAAGGTCCGAGCCGATGAACGGGTTGTCGAGAAGGCGCTCGCCAAGGCTCGACGAGACCTGGGCACGTCCGAGACCTTGCTTGACAACGCCGAGTATGATTGGTCCCTGACCGTCTCGTACACAGCCATGCTGGGCGCAGCGAGGGCGTTGATGTTAAGCATGGGGTATAGGCCGTCGAGTTCCGAGGGGCATGTGGCGGTCGTCAGGTTCATGGAAGCGGTGTCCAGCGACGGGGAGATGCTGCGGTTCACTGGTATCCTGGATCGTCTGAGGAGGAAGAGGCATCGTGTCGTCTACGAGGAGTACGATGTAACCACGGGGGATGAGGCGGCGCAAGCCCTTGAATGGGCTAGGGGCTTCATTGATAAAATCATGGCATTAATGGGTTGATGTGGCGCAGGGAGTGGGATTCGAACCCACGCTCCCGGGTGGGAACCAGTTTTCAAGACTGGCGCCGTAGTCCGCTTGGCTACCCCTGCCCACCCACCAAAATACATATCCACTGTAAAAACTAATCGCCTAGATACTCCTCGATCCTCATCTGGTTCCTGAGGGGCGACACCACCACCGACACCCTAGGCTCCTCCCCCGGCCTCACGTACATCTTGACGCTGCTCTTCACCACCACCAGCCTGTCGTCGGCGTACGCCACCTCGTTCAACCCGTCCAGCAGCGCCTTCTCCAGGTTGTCAAGGTCCGGCGTCGTGACCACGTAGTTGTCCTTCCGGCGGCTCTTCGGGCGGCTCAGGTAGAACCCCAGGGTCAGCGCCACGGGGCAGTCGAGAGGCTCCTCGAAGTGCTTCTCGGCCTCCTCCCGGACCAGCTTCTCCCACGCCGTGACCTTCTTGGGCGTGTAGCTCCAAGTCCTCCCGCCCTTCCTCACCGTTCGCGGCCTCGCCTTGGGCACTGGGTCGCCCAGCACCTCGAAGTACACCCTCTGCATGGGCAAGGTATACCGGTGCACCTCATAATAGGCTTGTCCTAGTAGAGGAGCAGCACAAGCGACACGCTGATGAGGCCTGTGAGGTAGATGCCGTCGAAGGTGCCCGCGCCGCCTATGCTGGCCACGGGGGCCCCTATCTCGGGGAGCTTCCCCAGGTTGAGGAGGTCGGCGCCGATGAGGGCGCCGATGGTTCCGCCCACGTAGGCTATCTGGGCGGGGCAGCTCAGGGGGCTCACCATGTCCACCAGCAGCGTCGTCAACGCCGTGGTCACGGGGGGCCCGAACATGGGCGTCGCTATCCCCAGCCCCTTCACTATGCGGGCGCTCCTATGAGTGGTGAAGGTCACCACGACCAGGACCATGAGCAGCTGGAGGTAGCTCAAGACCACGTCGGGGCTGTGCGCCGGTATGGACCACAGCACCAGGTACGCCGAGATGAGTATGGGCACCACGGCTCCGCCGAGGTTCACCGTGATGTATGTCCGCCTGATCCCCATCTCCGTCTGGGGCAGCCTCCACGTCACCATCCAGAACTTGACCTCTCTGTACGTGTAGATGGGCACCCGGGCCTCCACGGTCGTCAAAGGGATGTTGATGTAGCTCCCCACCAGGCTAAGGAACAGCACCGCCCCGTAAGCCTCCGGCGGCACCCCCAGGGCCTCCACAAGGAGGTTCCTGAAGAACGCCGTGAAGACGGAGCCCATGACGACGAAGAGGAGGAAAAGAATCCCTAGGTAAAGGAAGCTGAAAGGCCTGAAAACGAACCTCCGGGGCCCAGAAGCCACAAGCAAACACTCCGAGGCAATGACTACCCGCCAACCCGGAATAAGGTTTCGGTGTTCCGGGTAGCGATCCCCGCTACCTCCCCGGGCTCCATACCCTTTAATTCCGCTAGCGCGTGGACGGTGAGCCAGACGTCCGCCGGCTCACTCCTCCTCCCCAGCCTCCTCAGGTGCACAGGCGAGTCCGTCTCGACGAGTATGCGCTCCATGGGAGCCTCAGCGAGAACAGCCCTGTGCCCCTTGCTGTACTCCGCGGCGGGCGTCGCGGAGACGTAGAACCCCGAGTCCAGTATCAGCCTCAGCGTCTCAAGCGGCCCGTCGTACCAGTGGAACACGGCGCCGG
>CAZCKR010000093.1:2816-4935 GCA_964499305.1 uncultured Candidatus Bathyarchaeia archaeon
ACGTGGGAGTCGATGACGCGCCTCAAAACAAGCACCCCATGGGGGTCAGCTGATCTTCTCTACCCGGATGTCCAGCTCGGCCCAGTTCCTGCTCCTGCTCCTGTACGTGATCCTGTACGTCTCGTCCAGCTCGAACTCGTACGTCCCCGGCAGCTTCAGCTTCCCGTTGCCGTAGCTGAACACCAGCGTGCTGTCCTCTGTGTGGTAGACCGCGAAGATCTTCGCCTCCCACACCTGCTCAGGAGGGTTGAAGTAGTTGACCGCCGTCACCACGAACACGACGCCCACAAGGAACAGCGCGGCCAGAAGCGCCGCCCGCTCCCTGCCGTCCATCTCGCCGAGCCTCATATCAACACAATTGCCGCCGCTCCGCTAAATAAAGTTCCCTATGCCGCTAGATGACCGGGGCCAGGATGAACGCGGCGACGCAGGCCGCCGCCTCCAAGCCTATGAGTATGAGGGCCACCTGCGGCTCCGTGAAGTCACCCATCCGCATCGTCAGGTGGGTGAGGCCCCTGACCCTGTCGCTCCGGGGCTTAACGGTGCCGTCCGGCTGGAGCACCCCGTAGCTCTCGGCCTCGAACCCGGACAGCGCCTTAAGAACCGCCTCGACGGCGTATGGGGCGAAGCACAGTATGGCGAACTTCTCCATGTTGCCTATCACCGCGACGCAGGCGCAGACGGCTCCTATGGTGTAGTTGAGGTCCCCGGGGAACACCTTCGCCGGGTACCAGTTATACCTCAGGAACGCTAGGAGGGCCGCCGCGAAGCAAAGCGCCAGCATGGCCGCGTTGTACTGGCCACGCGTGTACGCGTAGGCGCCGAGGCTCAGGTGGAGCACGAGCCCCATGCCCGCCTCCAGCCCGTTGAACCCGGCGAGGAAGTTGGTGGCGTTGCTGCAGCACAGCACCGCCAGCGGCACCAGCAACAACGGATAAGCTAATCCAAGCTCCACGCGTCCTATGAAAGGCAGCGTCATGTGGTCCATGCCTGCGTTCACCGCAGCCAGGGGCACCGCGGCGGGGAGCGGTATGAAGAAGTAGAGCCACCTTGGTATCCCCACCTTCTTGTACTGCTCGAAGAAGCCCTCCCCCTCACGCCTGTTGATCAGAGCCGTCAACGTGTCGAATATCCCTATGAGGGTGATGATGAGTATGGTGTTGAGGCTGGCGAGGATGTATATTATGCCCGAGAGCCGGGGCGGCACGATCTCCACGCCTATGAAGAAGAACACCCCCATCAGGAACCCGACGACGACACCGGGCCCACCCATGTCCGCCACCACCGTCTCCTCCGCCTTCATGACGTCCCTGCCCACGATGCCCGCCGCGTGCATGTACCTGTTGAAGTACGGTACAATCAAGTAGCTGACCGCGAAGCTGAAGGCCACCGCGCCCAGGATGCTCAAGGGGACGCTGCTCAAACCATTACCCAAACCCATATTGCCTAGCTGTTTTATCATACTTACCCTGAAACAGTCTCCCCAGACGGAGAAACCCATCTTGAAAGCCCTCATAGTCGACGCCCTCGCCTCAGGCAAGGGGACGCGTAAGGCCACCAGAGACGTCATAGGGGCTGGGCCGCGCACCGTAGCCGGGGTGCTGGAGACGCACGGCCACGAGACCAGGATAACGCCTGTGGAGCTCTATCTGAGACAAAACGGCGACGCAGACTACGACGCCCTCCTAATGAGCGGGATGACAAGCGACCTGCACGCGATCCAGCGCACAGTGAAGAAGTGGAGGCGAAGCAGCGAAGGCCCCGTCCTCCTCGGGGGCCCCGCCGCCAGCGACCCCGAGAGAGCCCTCTCCAAGACCGGCGCAGACCTAGCCATCATCGGGGAGAGCGAGGAGACCCTGACCGAGCTCCTCTCCATGGGGCTGGACGCCCTGGACGGCGGAGGCCTTGAAGATGTAAGAGGAGTCGCGTATCGTGGCCGGGACGGGGTGCGGGTCACCCCACTGAGACCCGTCCAGGGAAGAGACGTCTTCATGCGGTACAGGCCGTCGACGCGGCGCATCAAGGATTATCCCCTCCACTACGCGGCGAGGGTCTACGTGGAGGCGGTCCGGGGGTGCAGCAACTACCACAGGGCGAGGCTCGGCCCCCTGGGCGACGC
>CAZCKR010000093.1:5035-7517 GCA_964499305.1 uncultured Candidatus Bathyarchaeia archaeon
CCCGAGCCCCTGACCGACCCGAGGAGCCCGGAGCCCAACTACGAGGCCCTGGAGGAGCTGCTGGCCAGCCTCAGCGCGTTGCCCCGGGTCGCTGAAGGCGAGGCGTCGGTTATGGCTGAGAACATCAAGGCCGCGCTGGTGACCGAGAGGGCGGCGGAGACCCTCGGCACACATCTCCGGGGCACGCCCATAAACCTCGGGTTCGAGACCGGCAGCGACGCCCACAGCGCGGCGCTGGGGAGGCCGGACACGCCCTCAGAGACCTTGACGGCGCTCAGGCGGCTCAAAAAAGCTGGCCTGAAGCCCTACGTATACTTCATCCACGGGCTCCCAGGCCAGAGCGACGAGAACGTGTCGGAGACCGTCCGGACCATACGCGAGGCGGTGAGGCTGGGCGCCGAGAGGGTGATACTGTACAGGTTCACGTCCCTCCCCATGTCCGCCTTCGCCGGCTGCCCCTCGGGCCCGCCCGCCGCGAGGGACCCGCTGAGCAGGAAGATCTGGGAGGCCGCCCGGGAGGCGAACCGGGGCAGGAAGGAGGCGTTGGTGGGGCAGAGGCTCAGGGTCGTGGTGGCGGAGCCTTACGACAGGGACCGCAGGTACATGGTGGCGTACCCGCTGAGGCACGGCCCCGTGGTGCTGCTGGAGGGCGCGGAGGGCCGCGAGGGGGAGGTCCTGGACGTCACGGTGTACGAGGTGGCGTCGGATCGGATGGTTAGGGCCCGCTGATATTCGCTATGTTTTAAAGAGAGGGTTTAGAGTTATGTTAGGGTCGAAGAGAAATGGCAGATGCTTCCAGCTCAGATAAATTGAATCAGGAGGGGCCGGTGTACGAGTGCGTGCGCTGCGGGCGGCGGGTCCCCCACAGCGACCTCCAGAGGTACATCAGCTTCAGGTGCCCCTACTGCGGGTACAGGATATTCCGCAAGGTGAGGGCGCAGGTCGTCAAGAGGGTGAAGGCGAGGTAGCGATGGCGAGCCTGGAGAAAGCGAAAACCCTGGAGGAGAAGAGGGCCGCCCTCATCATAAAGTACAGGAAGTTAAAGGTCGACAGCGTAGAGAAGGACGAGGATAGGATCGTCTATCGCATGAGCAGGGGCGACGAGAAGTACATAATGCACGTGCTGCTGGGGAAGAAGACCATAGGCATCGCCTACATACGTGAACTCAGGGACAAGGTGGACGCCGATGAGGTGACCGGCGGCATCATCGTCGGCGACGGCAAGTACACCTACTCCGCGAGGAGCTCGGCCCCGGAGATGAGCATCGAGCTGATCCCGCCGAGTCTCCCCATCTTCGACATCTTCGAGCACAGCCTGGTGCCGGTGCACGAGATCGTGTCCCCTGAGGAGCGCAAGCAGCTGTCGGAGAGGTACCACGCGGAGCCCTACCAGTTCCCGTGGATAAAGAGCGTTGACCCTATATCGATCATCCTGGGGGCCAAGCCGGGCGACGTCGTACGGATCACGCAGAAGAGCGAGACCGCCGGGAAATACGAAACCTACAGGTACGTCGTCTAGTCTACCTCTCCTTCCCTGAGCTCGCTCAGGATGACCATGGCCTCCCCGAGGGGCATGTCCAGCCTGTGGCTGATCTCCTCGGCGGATACGTCCGGGTTCTCGGGCAGCATCTCGTCCCTGACGTACGCCTTGTGGGCGTTGTAGAGGGGAAGCCTCTGCGCCGTCTCCACCAGTATGAGCCACACAGGGTTCTTCTTGGCGTCCTCCAGGGGCGTCACCCTTGCCTGATCTTGTCGTACATCTTGTCGAAGGTCCATCGGAGGCTGCTGTTTATCTCCCTGAGACGCCTCTCTCCGCCGTAGTTCCTGACGTGCAGCATCCTGAGCATGCCGTCCTCCTCCTCTACCTCGTACTCCAGTATCTCGCTCTGGTCTAACTCGCCGTTGGCGGCGCGCTCCCTGTCGGTGGAGCCCATGTTGGCCAGCACCCTCTCCACGAGGAAGCTCTGGAAGGGCGGTATGTCTGTCTTGAACTCGTACTCGGACTGAGGCTCGAAGACCAGGTCCTTTCCTTCGACTTTCATCCTGCCGAGGACGGCGCCGTCCTTGCTGGTGATGGACATGCCTTCCTCGAAGCTCTCAGGCTGCGGCGTCTCCGCCTGCGGCGTAGGCTGCGGAGCCGCCCTCGGGGCGGTGGGCGTCCTGAACCCCCCCACCACGATCATATTGTCTATCGCAGCCATGGCCGCCCTGAGGTCCGCCGCCTCGGCCTCAAGCTCAGCCATCCTCTGCTCCATGGTCTCCTTGAACTGAAGCAGCCTCTTGGTATCCTGCTCCTTACTCAAACCGGTGCCCCCTGCCTCTCATATTCAACTCTCCATGCAGGGATTTAAAGAGGTAACGCGCACACTCAATGTGAAGACGATGTTAGGCAAGGGATTCGTCGACAGGTACGTGGAGATCAGCCGGGAGAAGGACAGCTTCCTCTGCGTCGGAATCGACCCGACGACGAGGGACATCAGGC
>CAZCKR010000094.1:0-4067 GCA_964499305.1 uncultured Candidatus Bathyarchaeia archaeon
ACACGGCTTTACCGACGTACTCTTTATACGGAAGCCTGTAGAGGCTCACCCACCAGCCGACGACACATCCCAGCAGGGGGTAGGCCTGTATCTGGTGAGCGCCGATGTCCAGATAAGCCTCCATCCGGCCTCCTGCCAAGGTGCCGTCCTTGAAGGCTCCTAGTTTTAACTTGAAAATGATCTGATACGCGCAGTGGTCCCTGATATCCTCCTCCCTGGTGTAGCAGAGCTTGACGGGGCGCCGGCTCTTAAGCGCTAGGCCCACGGCGACGTTTACCGGAGGGTTGACGTGGATGCTTGAGCCGAAGCTCCCGCCGAGGGCCACCTTGTAGACCCGTATCTTGCCCATGGGTATGCCGTAGATATCGTGGATGAGGAGCCTAGTGTTGTGTATCGTCTGGGTTGTGCTCCAGATGCTCACCCCGCCGTCGGGCTCGGGCCTCACAAGCACCGACTTGGTCTCAAGCTGGTTGTGATACCGGCGGTTTGTGCGGTATGTCCTCTCGATGACGTAGTCAGCGGACTCAAGGCTCGCAGGGTCTCCCTCGGTGATCTCAAGCTGGCAGCCGATGTTGTTCTTCACGTCGAGGAGGTCGTCCTCCAGATAGATCTGCTCGTGGATCAGGTCGGCGCCCAGCTTCATCGAGTCAAGGGCGTCAAAGGATGCACCAAGGACCTCGTATTCAACCTCCATGGCCTCCAAGGCCCTCTGGGCCTCCTCCTCGGACTCGGCGGCGACGGCCGCGATAGGCTCTCCGACGTAGTGTCCCTTCTCAGCGAGAACCTTCCAGTCCTTGTACGTGGACGAGGGGACGCTCACCAGCCTGGGGCAGTACTTGACGTCAGGTATCTCGCCCGGTGTGAGTGTGACGGCCCCCATCGCCTCGGCCTTCGAGACATCCATAGACTTGACCTTCGCGTGGGCGTAGGGGCTCTTCAGGATCCGTCCGTACAGCATGTTAGGAAGAGTCATGTCTGAGGCGAATATCTCCCGCCCAGTGACCTTCGCTACCCCGTCTTGCCTCGGGGTGTCCCTCCCCAAGACCTTAAACGCAGGTTTACTAGACATCGGAGAATAGAGGGTCGGCGACGGGTTAAAAAATTAGTCCCGGTTACCCTTCGAGGGGCGTGAGGGTGTAGTTCACCTCCCGCACGCCCTTCACCGTCTTGGATCTGGCCACGAAGTTCATCACTATCTCCGAGTCGCCCTTCACCAGGAATATCTCGATGCATAGTCCCTCCTCTATGTGTAGGTGCATGTTCCCGAAGATGATGTTGTCGAACCCGTTCCTGAGGTCGAGTATGCCTAGGTGGCTGCTAGCGCTCTCCGTCTCGGATATGATGGTCACCGTGGACATCACCTGCCCCCTCTGCCTGCTCTGGAGCGAGAACTGGCTCAGGCTGTCCCTCACAGCGAGCCTCAGCGCCTCGGACCTGCTTGAGAACCCCGACTTCTCAACGAACGTGTCCAGCCTCTTAAGCAGCTCCGGCGTCAAACTCACGCTGATAACGGTCATGGTTTAATAAAAAACATGCATATTATTAATAATTTCTAATAAAAAACAGCCAATCTATAGCATTAACTTAATAAACCTTCGGTCCGCGAATAGAAGGAAGTCGGCTGATAAGATGCCATATCACAGCCACGAAGAACACGCCTGCACCTCCTGCGACCTCGATCACAATAGCCATAACGAAACTCCTAGCGAGGCATGTGCATCATGCGACATAGGGCCGGGGCCGGCGTGCACAACCTGTGAGTGGGGTCAGGAGTCGTCACACGGTCACTCCCATGAGAAGGGTGGGTGGAGCACCCTCATCGTTGCGGGCGTAGCCATCGCCCTAGGCATCACTCTCGAGACTCTAGGGGTGTACCCTGAGGCGTCTCAAGGCCTTCTGGTGGCGGCCATGGCGGTCACGGGCTACCCTCTAGCCGAGAGGGGAGTCAGGGGTTTGCTGAAAGGCAATATAGGAATCAACCTTCTCGTTATGATCGCAGCAGTAGGGGCGACTGTCATCGGCTTATACCAGGAGGGCGCTTTGGTGGTGTTCCTTTTCAGCATATCCTTGAGGCTTGAGGTCATCGCAACCGACAGGGCGCGAAACGCCATCGAGGCGCTCATGGAGCTCAGGCCCGAGATCGCGACCCTGAGACGAGGCGACGAGGAAGTCAACGTGCCCGTGGGGCAGGTTCTACCCGGCGAGGTCTTCATGGTTCGGCCTGGGGACAGGGTACCCCTAGACGGTAGAGTCGTTGAAGGCGAGACGACAGTCGATCAAGCGGCCATAACAGGCGAGTCCATCCCAGTGGAGAAGAGGGTGAACGACGACGTCTACGCTGGCACGATGAACCTTGACGGCGTCCTCGCGGTGCAGACGACCCGTGCCTCGTCGGAGACCATGTTGGCGAGCATCCTCCGCATGGTTCAGGAGGCCGAGGAACGGAGGAGCCCGACGGAGACCATCGTGAACAGGTTCGCCAAGTACTACACCCCCCTCATCATAGTGCTGGCGGCGATGGTCGCCGCGGTTCCGCCCCTATTCTTCAACCGTCCACTGATCCCGTCGATCTACAACAGCCTGGTGCTGCTGGTCATCGGCTGTCCCTGCGCGTTAACCATAGCGACGCCCGTGGCGATGGTCTCCGCAATCACCAGCGCGAGCCGCAACGGCGTCCTCGTGAAAGGCAGCACATACATCGAGGAGGTGAACAAGGCCAGCGTATTCACCTTCGACAAGACAGGCACCCTCACACGGGGCAGGCTAGTAGTGACGGACGTAGTGCCCTACAACGTCTCGAGGGAGACGCTGCTGAGGGTAGCCGCGACGCTGGAGGCAAACTCCAAGCACCCCATAGCGTCGGCGATAACCGAGGCGGCCCTTAAGGAGGGGGCCACCCTGCTTGAGGCATCCGAGTTCAAGTCCCAGACTGGGAAAGGCGTCGAGGCGGTGATCGAGGGCTCGCTCTACCAGATCGGCAGCCAGAGGCTCTTTTCCGATAACGGGTTGAGCTACCCCGATGAGGCTCTCACGGAGCTTGAGAACCAGGGAAAAACCACGGTGATTGTGGCTAAGGGAAGCGACGTCATCGGCCTCATAAGCCTCATGGATGAGAGACGTGAGGGAGCCCGGGACACCATACAGAGCTTGAAGGCGAGGGGCATGACAGTGGAGATGCTCACGGGTGACAACGAGAACACGGCCAGAGCCATAGCGCAGCAGCTGGGCTTCAACGGCTACCACGCCGGGCTCCTGCCAGACGAGAAAGTGGAGGCGGTCGAAGAGCTGAAGAAGAGAGGCAAGGTCGTGATGGTGGGCGACGGCGTGAACGACGCCCCCGCGCTGGCGGCCGCCGACGTCGGCATAGCGATGGGCGGCCTAGGCAGCGACATCACCCTCGAGACAGCGGACATCGTGCTTCTTGAGGACGACCTCAGCAGGATAACCTACCTCATCCGCCTCGCCGAGACCACCGTGTCCCGCGTCAAGGAAAACATAGCGTTATCGGTTCTGGTGAAGCTGGCCATAGTGATAATGGGTGTCCTGGGGTCTATCTCGTTGTGGATGGCGGTGGTGCTAGGGGACGTCGGGTTGACGCTTCTAGTGATCGTCAACAGCATCCGGATCAGCAGCATCAAGCCGGCGGGCATCAGGAAAGGATAAATCTCATCAGCCTCGCTATTTCAACGCAGGCCGACCATCATGGACGAAGAGCTAGAACGCCTCAAACAGAAGAGACTGGAAGAGCTACGGCGCAAGATGCTACTGAACCAGATCAAGGAAAAAGAGCCTGAAACGGAGCCCGAGCCGCCTAAGGAGCCAACTAACGAGGAGATACTGGGAAGATACTTCAGGAACAGGGCCTGGGAGGTCTGGAACACGGCCAAGCACCAGTACCCACAGGTCATGCCGAGGGTAGAGGCCATGCTGGTGGACGCCATAAAGCAGGGAAAGATCAGGGACTACATCGACGGCGCCAACCTCATGGGGTTCTTCAGGCAGGTAGGCATACCCGTGCGCCTGGACACCAAGATCAGGGTCTCCGAGCACGGCGAGCTCAAGACCCT
>CAZCKR010000094.1:4167-7503 GCA_964499305.1 uncultured Candidatus Bathyarchaeia archaeon
CCGTGCGCCTGGACACCAAGATCAGGGTCTCCGAGCACGGCGAGCTCAAGACCCTAGAACAGAAGATCAAGGAAGAACGTTAGCCGCCCCTACTCAACTACACGTTCCGCTGGATTACATGGACGGCGGTCGCCTTGAAGCTGGCGTACACCCTTGAACCCGGTTTCAATCCGAACTCGTCGACGGACTGCTGCGTGACCGCGACGTTCAACCCCTTATCCGTCTTCACCTGATGGACGCTGCCCAGCTTGACGACCTCCAGCACGGCGCACTCGACGACGTTGCGGGCGCTTGATGGGAAAGGCTCGGCGCTTAGGATGATGTTCTCGGGGCGGATGAACGCGTACACGGGCCCCTCCATTACCTCGGACACCGCCTTAACCGTGAAGCCGCAGTCGATGGACGCCACCCCGTTGGTGTACCCTGTGACGGCGCCCTCCAGCACGTTCTCGACGCCCACGAACTCGGCGACCTTCACCGAGCCCGGCTTGTTGAACACACGGTCAGGGGTATCCACCTGAACCAGCTCCCCCTCGATGATGACAGCCACCCTGTCCGCGAGAAACAGCGCCTCGGTCTGGTCGTGGGTCACGTGAATCGTGGTCGTGCCCCTGACCCGGTGGATTCGCCTAAGCTCATCCCTCAACGCCTCCCTTGTGCGGGTGTCCAGCGCACTGAGAGGCTCGTCCAGCAGCAGTATATCCGGCTCGATTACCAGTGCACGGGCCAGGGCGGCGCGTTGCTGCTCCCCCCCGGACAGAGTCCCAGGGTAACGGTCCCGGAGACCCTCTATCCCAAGAAGCCTCAGAACCTCGTCCACACGCCGCTTCATCTCCTCTGCCGAGACCTTCCTCATCTCCAAGCCGAACCTGGTGTTCTCCTCCACCGTCATGTGCGGGAACAGGCTGTAGTCTTGGTAGACGAAGCCCACGCCCCTCTGCTCGGGGAGAAGCGTCTCCGCGTCCTCCCCCCGGAGCAGTATCCTCCCGCTCCTCGGAGTGTAGAAGCCCGCGATGGTCTCCAGCAGCAGCGTCTTCCCCGCCCCAGTGGGGCCCAGCACCGCGAAGTACTCGCCCTCCTCGACGTGGAAGCCCACGTCCTTGAGGCTGAACTCTCCCCAGTCGTTGCTCACGCCCTCGAACCGTATCATCCCCGTTCCCACCTCCTGCTGAGGACCCTGAGCGACAGGAACACGGTCAGGCAGATGACTATGAGCATCACCGCTATGGGCTGGCTCCCCCTGAGACCGGTAGTCGTGAACCTGTAGTATATGAGGATGGGGGCTATCATGGGGTAGAAGGCTATCATGACTACGGCGCCGAACTCGCTTATGCCCCTAGCCCAGCTCATTATCGCGCCGGAGAGGAGATGCCGGACAGCCAGAGGCAGTGTCACCCTGGTGAACGCCCTGGCTTGGCTGGCGCCTAGAGTCCGGGCGACCCTCTCCAGCCTGTAGTCCACGCTGTGGAAGCCGTCCCTAGCCGCGTTGATGTAGAGGCTGGCGCTCACGAAGAACATGGCGGCCACTATCCCGGGCAGGTGGTCCTCGAAGACTAGGCCGATGCCCGCGAAGACGCCGCCGACGGGGCTGCGGCTCATCAGCAGGGTGTAGAGGGCTATCCCGGCGACGCTGTGAGGGATGATGACCGGTAGATCGATCACCGCCTCCGCGAGGCTCTTGCCCTTGAAGTCGTGCCGAGCCAGCACGTAAGCGAGGGGCGTCCCGAACACCACCGCGATTAGGGTCGCTAGAAACGAAGCGTAAAGCGTCAACCATATGGAGCCGAGGACATAGCCGTCTGTGGCGGCGTCCACAAGCCCAGGCAGGTCCCAGATAACCTGTTTGGCGACCATGTTGAGGAGTGTGAAGACCGTGAATAAGAGAGTAAACGAACCGACTACACTAAAAATGATGGATAAGGGGTAGCGGCGGGGCTTCATCTTCATGTTAACCTTGTTCGCTGAGATAAGGTTTCAGGATTTCGGGCATCAGGTCCAGGTCGCTGGCTAGCCCGGGGCTGATGGGAGGCTGACCCAGGTCCGCGAACGTCTGCCTGCCCTCCTCGTCGATCATGTACTCGATGAACTCGGCGGCCAACTCTGGGTTGGGTGCGTTCTTAGGCATCGTGACTCCGTATACTATGGGCTTACCGGTGCTGGTGCCGGTGGTCTTCTCCACCTTTACCAGATTGTACGTGTCTGCGTATACGATGTCGCTGAGATCGATCTCCGCAGGCAGATCCAGGTACATCAGGTCATGCTGCTTGGCGACGCTGCTGTACTCGAAGGCATAGTCAAGCCCCCCCGACTGCACCATGCTCACGAGCTCAACAGACTTGTCCCTGATGCTTATCTTCTCCGTGTCGGGAGCCAGGTTCTCGGTGGCGCTGTCGATCACGTAGACCCCGTCGCTCTCCTCGACGGTGATAGCCGAGTAGCCCTGCACAAGGGTCTCGAATATCGTGTCGTCCCCGTAGTGCATCTCCGCCAGCTGTATCACCATGGGCGTCCTGTAACCGCATGGGTCCAGGTTGGGGTTGCTGAACCCCCACTTCACGTCCGGCCGAGCGAGTATCTCGTACCAGTTATCCTCGTTGATCTCGTCGGAGTACCTGCTGGTCTCGGCGTAGGCGAGGGTCATCTCGTTCTTCGCGAAGATTATGTACCAGTCCGCGTATTCGGGGACCATCATGCTGGGTATGAGGCTATAGTCGGCCGACGCGACCACCTCCGCCTGCTCCCCCAGCTCCGTGATCTTCTGGACACACTGGACGCTGCCGGCAGGCTCCAGCTGAACGTCCACGTCGGGGTGGTCCGCCTCGAACCGGGCCTCGATCTCCTCCAGCGGCACCGTTAGGCTGCCGGCGTGGAAGACCTTTAGGGTCACCGGCTCCTCCTCGCCGGGTCTCGTCATGATCACGTAGGCCCCCGCCGCCACGACTAATACCAGCACCGCTGCTGCTATCATTATGTTACGGTTATTCGACATGTTTACCGGTGCATAACGGATTCGTGGGTAAATAAAACCTTCGCCCACAAACGCTCGATATGGTCCCCCATGCATAACAGTTTATAGCGGCCACGCAGCATGAAATAGAGGCGAAACAAACCTGAACCAGAAACTCGTGGACCCCCACGGCAGACCCATCAACAGTCTCAGGATAAGCCTAACCCAGCGCTGCAACTTCAACTGCTTCTTCTGCCACCAAGAAGGCGAGCACAGCCCCGGGGACGAGCTGACGGCAGAAGAGATCGAGGCCGCCGTTAGCGTCGCCGCCGAGCTCGGGATCACCAAGGTGAAGCTCACGGGCGGCGAGCCCCTGCTCAGGGACGACG
>CAZCKR010000095.1:0-7448 GCA_964499305.1 uncultured Candidatus Bathyarchaeia archaeon
GTCGTCACCGACCTGGGCTACCAGAGCAACGTCTACGTCTGGATGCCCTACAGGCTCCAAGGAGTCGAGATCAGGAGGATAAGGCACAGGGATGGTGTCATCGAAGCCAGCGACTTCGAGAAGGCGATAGACGACAAGACCCGCGCGGTGAGCATGAGCGAGATCGAGTGGACCAGCGGCGTCAGGTACCCCATGAGGGAGATAACCGAGATCGCCCACAGCCACGGCGCATACGTGGTCAACGACGCCTACCAGGCGGTGGGGGCCGTGGACGTCGACGTAAAGGCTGAAGGCGTCGACTTCTTCACTTTCGGCAGCGAGAAGTGGCTCTGCTGCCCGGCCATGACAGGCGTCCTCTACGTGAAGAAGAGCCTCCACGACGTGTTCCAGCCCACGTACATGAACTACGGCAACGTGGAGGAGGCGTTCATGGACGGCGCCCCATGGGAGAAGCCCGGCCACGACAACATCGAGTCCTACAGCGGCGCGCTCTACCCCGACGCACGGAAATACAACAGAAGCTGCGTCAGCGAGGAGCACACGTGGGGCTTCCACGCATGCCTCAGCTACTTCAACCAGCTAGGCACCAAGAACATCGAGAAGAGGACATCCATGCTCAGCCAGCGCCTCATAGACGGGCTGCGGGAGCAACCAGTCAAGGTAAACACCCCGGAGGAACCCGGTGAACGCGGCGGGTTAGTGACGTACAACACCGGGAGCTTCGAGAAGAACCAGAGGGTCTACGACGAGCTCAAGAAGAACGACATAATCGTCGCCCACAGGTACGCGGCCGGCGTAGGCGGGATAAGGGTCTCGTGCCACTTCTTCAACACCGAGGAAGAGGTAGACCGCCTGCTGGAGATACAGGGAAAGATGCTGAATTAGACGAGTTCCATCCCATTATTTATGAAAACAACGCCCCTTCATGAATCTCAAATATATAGCATAAAGCACCGGTAAATCCTCGGTATCAGGCTTACTCAAATATTATAAAACCGATTAATAACGGGTAGACGATGCCTAAACGCGGGTACCTACTGCTAGCACTAGGTCTAACGATACTGTTCACCGTATTGGGTGGCTCGGCTGTCGCGTACGGAGAAGACGCCGACATAACGGTGACCCAGTGCTACGTCTCCGATGAGCGGGTCGACGTAGGAGAAGAGGTTACGGTCGGGTTCAGGCTAGAGTGGACAGACACGGGGCAGCCGCTCTCCCATGGAAGCGTCTACATCGTCGGAGAAAGCCAGAGTCGTCTCATATGGGAGGATGGTTGGGTAATATTCACAGACACCCGCAATACCCCGTACATCAAGGAGTGGATGATCTCCCGCGTGAGCTACAACGGCAACCCATACACCGTGCAGCTCGATGAAGACCCGCCGACATGCATCTTCGACAGCGTGCAGATCACGTTGATCCCTGAATACGAGAGAACCACCACCGGCGAGGAGCCCAGCATGATAGTCTACGCCTACTACGGCTCCAACTACGAGACCTTCACAGGAACGGTTCACCTCAACTACACAGATGGCTTCGACTTCATCGGCAGAAGAGGCGTCAAGGTGGTCTCCATTGATGACCCTCAGTATGGTATCAAGGAGTTCGACGGCAACGTCGTCAAAGTCACTTGGGACAGGGTGAAGGTGGACCTATACAGCCCGAGGAAACGGTACAACCCGGGACGAGAGGCCAAGATAGAGTACCTCGCCCACTATGAGTCCGACCTGCAGCCGTTCCTCGGAGAGATAACTCTCAACGACACTCTGGTCAAGGACGAGGTGGGCCGCTACAGGTACACCGTGGAGTCCATCATGGACTGGAGGAACGGGATAACCGAGTTCACGACCGACACCGCTGACGCGATCTTCGACAAGGTACTGGTCGAGATCGAGGTCGAGGACACCCGGATAGACGTCGGCGAGAACGCGGAGATCAGATGCACTGCCCGCTACGCCTACGACGACTCCGAGTTCTCGGGGGACATATCCTTCAAAGCCACCACCAAGGACGTCGTGGGGAAAGAAGAGGTCACCGTCTGGCGGATAGTGGACAAGAAATGGTTCCTGGACACCTTCGAGTCCAACTCCGTCGAGGTCATATGGGACAGAGTCAAGGTTGACATCGAGGCCCCGGATACGCGGGTCGACGTCGGCGAGGAGGTGAGCGTGGAGTACAACGCCTACTACGAGTACGACGGCACGCCGCTGACGGAGGGAGAGGTGGAGCTCAACGCGGAGTCAATCAGGATGGAGGACGTGGGCGACTATACGTTCACGGTCGCCGAGGCGCATGGAGGACTCTATGATATAGGCGTCGTGAAGGCCGACGACTTGACTGTGGTCTGGGACCGGGCGGAGTTCACGCTCGAGAACTCCATAACACGCATCCTGAAATCATACATGGAGGAGCCTGCCATGATAGGGGCCTACGCCTACGACGGCTCACCCTTCGAGGGAAGCTATGAGTTAGAGTACATAGAGCACAGCGGATTCAAGAATTACCGAGTCGAGTCCATGGCGGAGGACCTGTATGGGCTCAGCTGCTTCACCACAGAGGAGGGGAGCATACTTTACGACACCGTATCCGTCAGGGAGAGCGTTTCTCAACTGATGCCGGGGACGCTCACGGTGACGTACACCCTCACCTACGACTCGGATAACGCGCCTGTGACGGACGCCGTGGTCGCCGTGAACGGCGAGACCTGTGCCTACCAGGGGGGCGGCGTCTACACGACGACGCTCAACTCGTTCCTGCCGATGACGACCACCAACACCCTGGTGGTTGTCGGAGACCAGCCCGTCACCCAGTCGACCAACTCTAAGCTCCTCGTCGTGAACTCGGCCATCGTCGTGGTGTTGACCGCCGTCGCCGGCCTAGTTGCTTTGAAGATGTTGTCCAGGAAAAAGAGGGTGGGTTACTCCCGTATCCAGCCCCCGTAGACCGGGTGCTTGCTGCATATCACCTCGATGAGCGCCGGCTTGTCGCCTGAGTTAGCCTTCAGCGCCCGTTTCAGCGCTGGGGCGACCTCGTCCGGGTCCTCGACCCTCTCCGACTTGATGCCGAGGCCCTCCGCCACCTTGGCGCTGCTCTGGACCTCGTGGCTGGTGACCTCGGAGGTGTATGGGCTGTGGCCGGGCCCCCAGAACCCTGGGCCGTAGCCGCCGAACCCGTCGTTGTTTATGTGTATGGTGGTTATCCCCATCTCGTTGCGGACCATAGCCTCCCAGTTGCCCATCTGGTAGCCGACGCCGGCGTCCCCCGTGACGCTGACAACCTGCCTCCCAGGCATCGCCAGCTTCGCCCCCAAAGCGGCCCCCAGGCCGTAGCCCAGAGTGCTGACGTTACCCCACCCGAGGAAGCCGTGAGGCACCCTAGCCCTGTAGACTGTGCTAAGCTGGTCCCTGGTGTTCCCTGACTCGTGGGTCACGAAGCTGTTCTCCATGTCCAGCACGTTCATCAGCTCGGCGTAGACCCTGTACGGGTTGACCGGCTTCTCGCTGGACTCTATCCACGAACAATACTTCTCGTGGAGAACCCTCCACGAGTCCTCTATCTCCTTCACCAGGGCCTCGTTCTTCTTGGGCGCCCCCTGCCTCTCCAGCTCGGCGGCGAGCTGACGGAGCACGAGCTTCGCGTCTCCCAGGACCACGTGGTCCACCGCGTAGTCGCAGTTGACGTCGGACTCGTCCACCGTGCACTGTATTATCTTCTTGCCCTTCACGTCGGGGATGGCGTGCATGAAGCTGCTGGGCGTGAACCCAACGCCCACGGCCAGCACCAGGTCCGCCTTCCTGAGGAACCTCTCAGCCGGCTCACCCCTGACGCCCAGGGACAGCGGGTGATCCTCGGGGAAGGCGCTCTTAGCCTTCAGCGTAGTCAACACGGGAAGCTGAGCCAGCTCCGCGAACTCCAGGAGCTCCCTGCACGCGTCTGAGCTGAAGACGCCCTGGCCGACCCAGAGCAGCGGGCTGCGCGCCGCCCTCAGAGCCTTCACCGCCTTCTCAACGTCCCCCGGGTCGCCTTGAGACCTCCAGCCCTGGACAGGCTTGTAGGTGAACACTTCTTCGTCGTACTGGCCGAGCCCCCTCGGAAGGCTCAGCAATATGGGGGACGGCCTACCCGTCTTGAGCTGCGTGAAAGCCCTCCTCATGTACTCGGGCACCCTCTCCGCCTTGTTTATGTAGCCGCGCCACTTGGTCACGCTCCGGAACGCGTCCTCTATGTTGAACCTCTCGCGCCCATACACAGACGGCGAGACACCGTCGGTCAGGCACAGCAGAGGCACAGAGTCCTCGTAAGCCTGCGCCAATGCGCCGTACGCCATCTGGGTCCCGGCCGCGTTCCCTCCGCCCATGACGCTGCAGACGCCGAAGGCCTTGCCGTCGCTCACCCTGCTGAATCCGTCCGCCACGGCGACGGCGTAACGCTCGTCCCTCACCATGAAGTTCTTGACGCCCTCCTCGCCGCAGGCGTTCCCGAAGACGTGGGTGGGGAAGGTGCTGACCCACCCGACTCCCTCCTTCTTTAGTATCCTTACCAGGCCGTTAGCTGCGTTTACCTTCAACCAGATACCTCATATGCATGTCTGTCTCTGGATAGAAAAAATCACCGAATCGTCGTTCAGGCAAGGGCTGGTTTAAGTGGATGGGGATTAAGGTATTCTCTGGTGGTTCTTTGAGCATCGTTGGGGTTATCATCGGAGTCGTGGTGGGGAGCATCGTGACGGCGCCGTTCCTCTGGCTGGCCGGCAAATGGATAGTCGGGGGCGATAAGGCGAGGTTCATGGACGCGGTGTGGATAGGCGTCCTCGGCACAGTGTTGAACGCCGTCATCGGCGAGTTCGTTGGAGACGGCATCGGGCCACTTGCCCAGTTCGTCGCCTACCTGTACCTGGTGAAGACCTACTACGAGACTGGGTGGGGGAACGCCGTGGTGATATCAGTCCTCGCCGTGGTCATCATGGCTGTGGTGCTCATTGTTTTAGGGATGTTACTGGGCATCAGCCTAGGCGGAGCCGGGTTCGGTCCACCCTTCTAGAATAAGGAAAAAGGGTTATTTTTTCCATTTCTCGCCGATGGGGTAGATGCCCCGGGGTATGTTCTTGTAGGTGTGCTGGCTCAGGTCCGCCGGCCCGAGGCCCGGCGCGTCGACCACGACGATGCTTCCCGCGGCGTCGTTGTAATAAGCCCTGAAGTGGACGCGGGACTTTATGGCGACGATCTTCAGGTCGTCGAGGCTCAGACCCACTGCGGGGAATAATGCGTCGTCGAGCACTTGGTGGAGCGTAGGTGTGAGTATGACGTGGTTGTTCACGCCGAAGCCCAGAACCGCGGTCACCCCCAGCCTCTTCGTGTCGCCTCTGCTCATGGGGCCCGTGTGGACGTAGCTGCAGTCGTCGAGGTACTCTAGGGTGCCCTTGATCTCTACTGGTTTCCCGGAGTAGCAGTCAGCATGACCACCCACTTTCACGTCGACAATGTCTCCGACCTTTGCCCCTGATTTCAGTTTCTGTATGGCTGCCTCGTCGCTTATGGTCGCGACGCAGAAGTCGGTTGCCCCCTGCTCGATCAGCTCTTTGAGGATGTGGGTGCTGTCGCCCATCCTGTCGCTGTGGTCGGCGATGATGACGGGAGTCTCGCCGGCTTTAGCCAGCTCGATGGCCTCTGCCACCCCCTCCCTGGTCTTGGGCAGATTCTTTCCGGCGAAAGGCTCACGCAGACTCCATATGTAGCCGGAGACGTCCTCCGCGATCCTCTCGGCGAGGGCCGCGTCGTCGTCGGTAACCGCGATGACGGTGGCGCCGACGTCCGGCACATCAGCGTATGCGAAGCCGAAGGCCACGCTGACGCAGTAGCAGTTCTCTTCTCTGCGTTCCCACTCCCGCGCCCGGTCCATGATCTCCTTGGCCGGGGACTCGCCTGTGCCCTGGTAGACGCTGGGGGTCATCACGCCGGGCTTCCTTATCGCCGTGGTGGGCTTGAAGCCGCCCCTGACGGTCTCTATCATGCACCTTGCGGCTGTGTAGCCTATCTCCTCAGAGTCCACGTGGGGGTAGGTCTTGAGGGTGAACACCGCGTCGGCGGCGTCGGTCAACTCGCTGTCCTCGTTCGCGTGGAGGTCAAGCGTCACCATGATGGGTACGTCCCCGACGGCGGCCCTGGCCCTGCGCACTATCTCTGCCTCCGGCTTAAGGTGCCCGGTGGCGGCCATGGCTCCGTGTAGCGCCAGAAGCACGCCGTCCAGCTTCCCCGCCTTCCTGAGGCCGTCGGCTATGCCGAGGCTGTACTTGTCGAAGCACTCCTCGGTTAGCCAGCTCCCGCTGGAGCCGCCGCGGCTCCTGGAGGCGGCTAGTATGCCGACAAGCTCCACGTCGTCCTCCTCTTCGGCGGCTTTGATGAAGCCGTTGATGTAGCTGGGTATACCCCTCGTAGACTCCAAGGCGTCATCGCCGTGGAGCACTTTACCGGCCTCGAAGTCGTCCACCGTGGTGGGCTTCGGGCAGAAGGTGCAGGTCTCGTGGCTGAAAGATGCAACTGCTATCCTCATAGTGTTCACGGCTGATCATCGACCCGCTGGGGCAATAAATCATGCGATCTCCGCTTCGAGGAACCCCACGCCTGCCCCCGTAACCCTGACCTTGACGAACTCCCCCAGCTCCGTATCGGTTTCCACGGCTACCGCCTTGTAGGCGTAGTTACGGCCCACCTTGGATCCGTCTCTACCAAACTCGTCGAGCAGTATCATGCCCTCCCAGCCGATCCAACGCATCCCAGTCTCGACGGATAACTCCTTCCACATCTTGGTGAGCCTCCTCGAACGTGCCTTGGTCTCTCTGCCGTGGAGCTTTCCCGGCATTTCCGCGGCCTCCGTCCCGGGACGCTCCCAGAATCGGGAGATGTTGAGAACGTCTGGGCTGAGCCATCGGATCAGATCGAGCGAGTCCTGGAACTGCTCCTCGGTCTCACCGGGGAACCCGCAGATTATGTCGGTCGACACCCCGAGATACCTGTGGACGGCTCTGAACCTCGTAACGAGTTCTCTGAATTCCTCTACGGTGTATCTTCTGCGCATTTTCCCGAGAACATGGTCGTTGCCGGATTGAACCGGGACGTGCAGAAACTTGTACATCTTCTCGTTTCTATAGGACTCGATCAGCTCGTCGAGGAAAGGCAGCGCGCTGTTGGGGGTCATCATGCCGACTCTCACACGGAACTCGCCTTCGACGCCCGTGATCTCGTCGAGGAGCATGGGCAGGGTGGTTCCTTCGTGGTCATACGCGGCGGTGTCCTCCGCCGTCACCCATACCTCCCTACAGCCGTCGGCGACGGCTTTCCGCACGTCATCGACGATCTTCTCAGCCGGGAAGGAGCAGAGTCTGCCCCTGGCGTGCTTAACTATACAGTAGCTGCAGTTTCCCAGGCATCCGCTGCAGATCGGGGCAATGT
>CAZCKR010000096.1:0-7382 GCA_964499305.1 uncultured Candidatus Bathyarchaeia archaeon
GAGATCGACTCCGAGATGGACGCCGTGCTCAGCATAGACACCACGAAGGGGAACAGGGTCGCCAACTTCCGGGGCTTCGCCATCACGCCCACGGCCAAGGAGGGCTGGGTGCTCAAGGTGAGCGACAGCCTCCTTGACATCATGGAGATAGTGACCGGCCAGCGCCCCAGGGTGTGCCCCATCACCACCCAGGACATAACGCCGTACGGCAACGACTTGGACCACATCAACAGCATCATGCAGCCCACGACCGCGACGGATAAACCCGTCGTCGGGGTAGCGATAACCACCGAGGTCCCTGTGCCGGGATGCGGCACGGGCGCCAGCCACCCCACGGACATCGAGGCCGCCGCGAGGTTCTGCCTAGAGGTCGCCAAGTCTTTCGGTAAAGGGCTGTGCAGCTTCTACGACGAGGAGGAGTGGAACAACATAGTGGAGCGATACGGGCCCCTGAGGCACCTCCAGACCCTCGGTAAGAGTGGCTGAGACGGATGCGGTAGTTTATATGCTGTAAGGACCAAGATCAAATCGGTGGAAATGTATAGGAAGATACTGGTGGCGTTCGACGGCTCGGAGCCCTCAAAGCATGCGCTGGACATCGCGGTGAGCACCGCGGACAAGTGGAAGGCGGAGCTGGTGATCCTCTCCGTGGTCCCGAGGGTGATGATGCCTGTGTTCCCGGACGAGGGGTTCGGGGCCGCCCCCATAACGGCAGCACAGGACATGAGCGAGTACCAGGACAAGATGAAGGAGATATACGCGGGCAGCCTCAGGGAGGCGGAGGAGGACATCAAAGAGGCGTTCCCCCCCCTCGTGGTGACCACCAAGCTCATGGAGGGCAGACCTTCGGCGGTGATCGTCGAGGAGGCGGAGGAAGAACACATCGACCTCATAGTCATAGGGAGTAGGGGCATCGGCGGGATCACGGGTTGGATACTGGGCAGCACGAGCCGTAGAGTCGTCGAGTCGTGCACGAAGCCGATACTCGTGGTGAAGTAGCCCGTGTTCAGGGCAACCCTTTTTCTTACCTGAGCGCATCATAGAGATACTATGGAGCCGCTGGACGCCCTGAGGAAGGCCGGAGTCATCGCCGCAAAGGTCAGAGACGCCGTGGTGCAAGAGATCGAGCCAGGCGTAAAGGTCTTGGACATCTGTGACAGGGCCGAGGAAATGATCAGGGAGCTCGGCGGCGGCATGGCTTTCCCGACGAACGTCGACATCAACAGCGTCGCCGCCCACTACGTGTCGCCGATCGACGACGACACCTTGGTGCCGGAGAGATCCCTCGTCAAGCTGGACGTGGGCGTCCACGTGGAAGGCTACATCGCCGACACAGCTGTCACGGCGTGCTTCGACCCGAGCCTGAGTTACCTCGTGAAGGCCGCCGAGGCGGGCTTGGAGGCCGCCATCAAGACCATCAGGCCTGGGATCAGGGCCAGCGACGTGGGCGCGGCGATAGAGCAGGCGATAAAGGCTAGGGGGGCGAAGCCGATTAGGAACCTCACGGGTCACAAGCTGGCGAGGTACGTGGTTCACGCCGGCGCCAGCATCCCCAACGTCGCCAGCCGCGACTACCACATGATACAGGAGGGTGACGTCTACGCCATCGAGCCCTTCGCGGTGCCCAACGACGCGGACGGCCTGGTGGCGGACGGGCCTCCGAGCAACATATACAGGGTGCTGAAGAAGCACAGCCTGAAGGGAGCCGCGAAGAGAATGATGAAGCACATCCAGGCGGAGCATCGCACGCTCCCCTTCGCGTCGAGGTGGGTGCTGAGGAGATTTCAGGGCCCGGAAGGCGTCTCAGCCTTTAAGGAGCTCCTCGACTCGAAGTGCATAATGAGCTACCCTCAGCTCGTCGAGAGAACCAGGGCGATGGTGGCCCAGGCCGAGCACTCCGTCATATTGACGGATGGCGGCTGCGAGGTTACGACGGCTTAGCTACTTCTTTTTCTCTTCCTTGCGGGTGTGGATGCTGGTTATGATCATCTTGCCCTCGCAGCGTGTGCAGGGCTCGTCGTTCTTGTAGATGTAGTCGCCTCTCTGGAAGGCGCGCACACGCTTCAGGTTGCACTGCGGGCACTCTAGGGTCGTTATGACGTCGAACTTCTTGGGCTTCAGGGGGTCCATCGACGTGGGCTTTGGCCTGAAGAAGGCGTAGCCGATGGCTATGAAGCCGCTGGTCCCAATGATCATGTACATGAACGCGATCTCTATCTCCTCGTTGCCGTAGGCCTGGAACCCCATGTAGAGGCTCACCAACGCGAGGGCGCCGACGATGATCATGGCGGCGAGGGTGATCCAGTTCTGGGTAGCTCCGCCCGCCATGGGCGTAGTTTCCCCGCTCATCCGCTTCACTGCGCGACCCCCACGGTGTTTCCTATGCCGGTGACGATCACCGTGTCGCCCTCCTTGCTGTAGTCAAGTATGAGCCCCTTAACTGAGGAGACCGCCTTGTCGGTGGCCTCGAACAGTGGCTCAGCCAGGGGCGCCACGACGTGCTCTATCCCCTGTTTTATGGCCACGGCGTACATGGGGATGTTGTGCTCCGTGGCGGCCTGCTCGATCTTGTATTTCTCGACGCCGGGGCCTCCGATGGCTGCGCCGACGCCTTCGGCGATGTCGCCGACCTGCTCGCCCTCGAGCTTCCCGGCGGCGTCGACGGTTATGAGCATGGTCACGTTGCCCTTGTTCTCGTTCAGCAGGTTGGTGACCGCGTCCCCAGGCTTGCCCACGCTTCCGCCGGGTCCCTTAGCCTTGGTTATTATCACGCGTCGTCCTTCGTACTCGATCTCCCCCGCGACCATCTCCTTGGCGACCTCCCTTGTCTCGGCTCCGTTCAGCAGCTTGGCCGCGACTATCGGGCCCACGCTGTCGCCTATGGGCATGCCTTCCCTGAACGCCGTCAGGGCGGAGCTGTACGCCTCTATCTGCTGCAGTATCATGGGCAGTATCATGTGGATCTGCATTATGATGTAGATGTTCATGGTCTTCTTGCCGAGGAGGTAGTAGTGCCGTATGACCTTGTAGAAGATGTTCAGCGCCAGCGAGGCCTCGAGGAGGTTCTCGATGTTGTTCCTCTCGGAGGGCTCGGCGTTCGGCGCCATGGCCTCGACCTCCTTCTCGAAGGTGAACTCGCGGACGTTGAGTATGCTGCCGAGCTTCCCCACGACCCCCGCCGGGTCCATGCTCACAGGCTCTATCATGAAGTGCTCCATGAACCGCTCCACCATGGGCGTCGGATCCCTCTCGGGTTTCCCTATCTCGTTGATGGTCTCGATGGCGGTGGTCTTACCCTTGTCGCGGAGACCCTTGATCTTCCGCAGCGTCATCTCTATCTGTCGGAGCATGGTCATGGCCTGGATCCGCTGGGCGTAGAAGAGGTAGACGATGAACGCGAAGCTGAACAGCGTCTGCAGGATCATCCCGATCTCGTTATCAGGCTGAAGCAACGACATTGAATCACTGCTGTTCTTGACAGAGCAAGCGATATAAATGTTAGTATAAATAGGAGCATTCGTTTATCCACGTTATACGCCTTTTAAAAAACGGCTTTACCAAGGTTCTTCGACGCGCTCAGGGATTCTGAAGGAAATTTAGCATATTTTTTTAAACACGTTCCGAAGATGTGTAAGAGATGTTCCGCTACGCAGCCAAACGTATTGTGAGAGGGAGAGGGCTCTTCTTATCGCTGTTCCTAAGTGTGGCGTTGGCGGCGACCCTGTTCAGCGGCATCCTGCAGGGGGCGGACGCGATAGGGGTGGCGATACTCGACGAGACCCTAGAGTCCGCGTACGTCGACGTCATAAGCAGCGCGCCGGAGAAGAACGTCTCCGAGACCCATTACTTTGAGATAGACGAGATCTTCGGCGAAGTCGAGGGCGTGGAGCGTGTGGACCACTTCATCAGGTGGAGCGTAGAGCTGCGATCCCCCATGATCAACGACACCATCGAGGCCTTGTTGTTGGCGCTGCCCGACGACTCGTCGCTATACGGGGGGATGTCCGTCGAGGGCCCATTGGAGGACGGCGCGGTGTACGTGGACGCCTCCTCGACGAACGCGACGCTGATCCAGGGCAGCGACCCGCTGACCATCAGCTTCAACACCTATACGCCGCGTAACCCGCCGGGGTTCGAGTACAGACACCGTAACTACACCGTCGCCGGCTCGGTGGCGCTGGACGAACGGACGTTCACCATCAGCACAGGCAGGTACAACATCTATCTGAGGGACCTGATCCAGAGCAGAGAGGCCCTCAGCCGCAGACCCAAGTACAACATGATCCTCATGACCGAGGGAACTCTGGAGGAGTTGCTTGACCCTATCTTCGCGGAGATGAGGCGGCCAACCAAGGACCAGACCACCGCGGCGCTGATAATGCTTGACAGGGAGACGCTGATCAACCCCTGGGATATAGAGGGGTCGCAAAATAGGCTGCAGGGCATCTTTGACGACATCAACACCGAGGGCGCAGAATACATCTACACGCCTCGAAGCTACCTGCAGGAGATATTGACCACCGTGTCGCAGCTGTCCAACCAGATGAAGACGAGCACAGTCCTTGTGGCTCTCCCTGTCTTCTTCTGCGCCTGGTACCTGGGGATGACGGTGTCCGACGTGGTCTTCAACCTGAGGCGCCGGGAGATAGGGCTGCTGTTCACCAGGGGCATGACTCACAGGCAGGTGCTCTACATACTGGTCTTCGAGGGGCTCATCGTGAGCGTTCTGGCGGCAGTGATCGGGGTGCTGGCTGGGGCGGCGGTCCTCGTGGTCGTCATCCCCGAGATGGGTTTCCTCGAGGTCCTGAACAGCGTCAGCCCGCTGACCCTGGGGGCGACCCTGTTGTTCAGCACGGCGCTCGCGTTGACGGCGGTCTACAGGCCCGCCCAGGAGGCCACCCAGATCACCATCGTAGACGCCCTCAAGGAGCATGCGTCCGTGGACGAGGGTGTGGGTGATTGGCAGACGGCGCTGGTGGCGTTCCTATTCGGGGCGTACAAGATGGGGATGCTGTTCTTCGGGTTGAGGGTGGACATGTTCGAGCCTTCCACGGGTAACCTGATAGTGACGATGCTGTACTCCACGTGGTGGGGGACGGACTACCTGCTGAGCTTCATCGCCCCGATACTGCTGTTCTGGGGCTTCATCAAGCTGTTCCTGAGGTTCGTGCCTGGCTTCCAGACGTCGCTTGGTGCGCTGGCGGCCCTCGTCGCCGGCGACGCGGCGAGGTTCTCCGCCATCAGCTCTGGGAGGAACCTGAAGAGGGTCGCTGCCTCGACTTTCATGGTGGCGCTCATCATGAGCTACAGCGTCTCCGTCGTCGGGAACGTCGCCAGCACCAGCGACTTCATGGTGCAGGCGGTGAGGCACAGCGTCGGCTCCGACGCCTCGGTTTGGCTCTTCGAGGGCGAGGGCGTAGAGGGCCTCATGACACGGATATCGGAGATCCAGGGCGTCATGGCGGTGGCGGAGGAGACCCACTTCACCCCAGTCTCGGCCTTCGGAGACACCCCTATTAGGGCTATAGATCCGCTTGAGTGGAGGGACGCGGCTTACACGGAGCCGAGTTGGGTCGACCCGGAGGTGTTCGACGCCATGGCGGAGGACGAGTCCGCGGGCATGATGGAGAGGGGGGCGGCGGAGATCGCCCAGGTCGACGTCGGCGACGTCTTCCTCGTGAAGCTGCAGTCCAAGCTGCACCCGATCAGGATCGTGGGTCTCTTCGGCAAGGAGCTCGGGGAGGCTTGGGTGCTGCAGAACCCCGCCATCTACGTCAACGAGGGGTTCTTGGTCAACGTCAAGGACAAGTTCATAGATCAGAGGCGGCTGGTGGTGGAGCTGGATGAGGGCGTCGACCTGGAGGCCTTCAAGGCCCAGGCGGCTGCCATCGACAGGGATGTGGAGAGGGTCGACGTGACCGAGCTCGAGATGGAGAGGGCGCTGAACAGCATCTACTTGGCGGGGCCTAGGAGGATCGAGGAGCTGGGGGCCTACTTCGCGGGGCTTGTGGCCAGCCTCGGCGTCGCGCTGATAGTGTCGACGCTGGTGAGGAGCCGGGCCAAGGAGCTCACCATAATGTCCATCCGGGGCTACAGCCAGTCCCAGATGGCGCTCAGCCTGCTTTTCGAGAACTTGGGGATGGATCTGCTGGCTATCGTCTTGGGCGGCTTGGTGGGTTATGTCTCGCTGAAGGGGCAGGTGCAGCTTTTCAACCAGATGCTGGCGGTGGTGGTGGAGAGGCGCATACTGTTCCCGTGGTCTGCGCTGGCGAGCCTGGCGATGATAGTGGGGCTGCTGCTCGTCGCCACGGTGGCTCCTGTGTTGGTTGCGGTCAGGAGGATATCCGTGTCCCCGGATCTGAGGCTGGAGGAATGAGTGATGAGTAAAAGAAATGCGGTGATCGTGAGGGATCTGATAAAGATCTATAAGCTGGCTCAGGTAGAGGTCCAGGCTCTCAGGGGCCTGAACATGAACGTCAGGAAGGGGGAGATGATCGCCCTCATTGGGCCCAGCGGCTCGGGTAAGTCCACGCTGTTGAACATCATGGGCGGCCTCGACAGGGCGACCGCCGGCAGCGTGAGGGTGTTCGACACCGACATCACCAACCTTGGCCCCGGTGAACTGGTGAGCTTCAGGCGGGGCACCGTGGGCCACATCTTCCAGAACATGAACCTGATACCGACGCTGACGGCGCTGGAGAACGTGGAGCTGCCCATGGCGGCGCTGGGAGTGAAGGAGGAGGAGAGGAAGAGGCGGTGCATGGAGCTCATCGAGGTGGTGGGGCTCAGGGAAAGGATGAACCACAAGCCCGGGGAGCTGAGCGGCGGCGAGCAGCAGAGGATAGCGTTGGCCGCGGCGCTGGCGAACGACCCGCCGCTGATTCTGGCGGACGAGCCCACCGGCGAGCTGGACACCGAGAACGCGCGGATCGTGGTGCAGTATCTGCGGAAGATCAACAGGGAGCTGGGGAAGACGGTGGTGATGGTGAGCCACGACCCCAGCATCGCGAGGGTGGCGGACAGGATACTGAGGATGCACGACGGCGTCGTGCAGGCGGATGTGGCGCCGACGACGGACGAGGCGAGGCCGGCGGACTACGGTGAGATGCTTAGGGCGAGGATCACGGAGCTCGACGCGACGTTGGCGGGTCTGGACAGCCAGTTCAAGGCTGGGACGCTTACGGGTGACGAGTATGTGGAGAGGCAGACTCGGCTGAAGAACGCGATGGAGGTGCTCCGGGAGGAGCTTCACCGCCTGGGCATAGTGCATTAGCCGTTTCCGTGGGTTACCGGCTTAACCAAGTCGGGGTTGTACCAAGTTACTTGGTATAACGGGAAAAAAATTTTGGGCCAGAGTTGATGTTCCTAGTTACATGGAATAA
>CAZCKR010000097.1:0-7304 GCA_964499305.1 uncultured Candidatus Bathyarchaeia archaeon
TCTACCGGTCTCGAAGAACTCCTCGACGTCCCACCTCATCCTGGTGGTGAGCACCGCGGTGAATGGGTTTCTACGCCCCATCTCGTCCCAGTTTCTCTGAAGCTCCCTGAGGCTCATGCACCGTAACAAGCCTGTCTCTTGATAGAAACCTGATGCGTTACAGGCAGCGAACCGTTCAGGTCACTACGACGCCTGAAACAAATTAGCGGTGGAGTTGGGCTCCCTGCACTCACGGCATCGGCTTGAGGCTGGACCCGCCCCGGGAAAGCGCCCGCAGCAGCACGTCCTCGACGACCCCCCGGTTCCCGGCGGGGTCGTGCATGGCCTCGACGAGGGCGTCGTAGTCGAGGCTGTTCACAACGTCCGCGCCCCAGTTCAAAGCGTTCATGCTCAGCACGAGCGCCCGCTCCACGGGCACCCTCACGGGGTTGATGTCGATGCCGTAGTACCCGGTGTAGCCGTGCATCTTGAACACCAGCAGCGTCGCCAGCATCTGGTCTATGCCCAGCACACCCACGTCCAGGTCCTGGTCGTAGTTGCCCAGGGGCTGGCTGTTCCAGTGGCTGTGCATCAGCCTCCCCTCCCTGAGCACCGACGCGAACGCGTAGGCCAGCTCCTCGTGCCCCATCAAAACGTGGCCCACCTCCGGGTTCAGCCCCACCAGCGCGTGACCGTCGCTCAGCGTCTTCCTGTTCTGCGGCGCCTCCAGCATCGCCTCCACGTCCCTCGCCATGAGGAGACCGTTGGCCGTGTTCCTGTATATGTTGTTGCCGCGGGGCTCGTAGGGCTTGGGCTCCAGCGCGACGCGGACGCCGGGCACCTCGTCCATGGCCTCGGCGAGCCCCTCCTCGAACCGGGTCCACATCCCGTAGAAGTCGTGGCCGAAGGGGTTCTCGTAGCCGTCTATTCCGGGCCAGATCACGGCGAACTCGGTGCCCAGCTCCTTGTTGAGCCGTAGAGCCTCTATGGTCCGGTCTATTGCGTGCCGCCGGGCCTCTGGGTCCGGGTTGCTCAGGCTGCCGAACTCGTACCGGCGGTCGTAGAACAGGAAAGGGATGGCAGTGATGAGCCTGATCCCGGTCTCCTTCTCCAGCGCCTCGTAGAGGTGGAGGTTCCCGCTGTTCACCTCGTTGGGGTAGTGGGCCTCGACGCCGAACCCAGAGTCGATATACCCCTCGTCGCGCATCCACGCTATCTTGTTCAGCGTGTCCTCTATGCTCCCCTTGTCAACGTACGCGTCGTGGAACCTGCTGGCTCCCGGGTAGAAGAACCAGACACCGGCGCTGAACCTGGGCTTCAGAGTCGTACCCTTCAGGTGACTGAGCATCTCCTCCCTGTCCCTGACGATGCTTTGAGAACGAATATCCTTCAAGAAGGCACCGATCTCAGCATGTTCCCCGGGTTTAAAGGGTTAACCATGGCCGATTAGGCTTCGACGAGGTAGAAGTAGAGCAGTAAAGCCGCCGCCCCCATCACGCTCATGACCGTGTTCAACGACGCCCAGCCGGCCGTCGACAACGCCAAGCCTCCCACGGCGGTGCCTATCCCGTAGCCCAGGTAGGAGAGGGCTGAGCTCATGGACATCATGCTTCCCCGGTACTCCGGGACCTGTTCAAGCACCAGCGTGTTGGCCGCGGAGTACTGGAGGGAGAAGAAGAAGTGCCCGACGACGATCACCGACGCGCCCAGCCAGACGGGTAGGTACGGGTAGGCAGCCTGAGACAGGAGCGCCACCCCCAAGGCCGTTACGAGGGCCCCCTTCACCCCCATCCTATCCGTGAAGCTCCCGCAGAAGAACGAGCCCAGCAGGAACGTGAAGGAGGCCACAGAGTATATCAGCGAGACCTGTACCTGTGATGCGCCGTGGATTTCCCGTAGAAAAGTGAAGCTGTAGAAGTATATGTTCTCGGTGGACGCCGCCCTCAGGGTCACAGCCCCGAGAGCCGCCAAGGCAGACCGCTTGGATGCTATGGCCCGGAACCCTTCGCTGATGCCGACGGTGTCCGCCTTGACTGGTGTGGCCGGCAGCCTCCACAACGTCAGCGCTAGGGCGGCCACCGGGATCGCCGCGGCGTAGGCGACGAAAGGGAGCCTCCAGCTCCCCGCCGACGCCAGGTACGCGATTATCGGCGCCCCCAGCATGTAGGAGAGGCCCCCAGAGGCGCCTATCCAGCCCATTACCCTCGCCCTCCCCTCCGGGGGATAGTACTCCCCTACCAGCGACGTCAGCATGGGGAACACGACGTTAGAGGCAACGCCGTTCAGCGAATAAAGCGCAAACAGCAACACCAGGCTGGGCGCCGCGGCACTGCCCACGCAGGACAGGCTCAGCAGCAACAGCCCGGCGGCGAGCAGACGTCTGCCGCCGTACCTGACGCTCAGCGCCCCCATTGCGAGGGCCGTCACGAAGCCGAGGACGGAGGACAGCGTCCTGATCTGGCTGACCACGCCGACGCTGGTGTCGAAGGTCTCCGCGATCTCGACCAGCAGGATGGACGTCAGTATGGTGCCGGGGTAGATGGAGTAGTTGGACAGCAGGAGGGACGCCAGCGACGCTGGTCCCCGGCTGTCCCTGTCCGCCTCTCCACTCATCCAGTGCCTCACCCAGAAAAGTCGTTGAAGAGCTGTCTCAGGTCCCTGCTCAGCCTATCTTGGGTAGACTGCAGCCTATCGTAGATCTCCACGTTTCGTCGTATGGGCTTCAGCCTGCTGGATTCGTCGAGCTCCACTAGATCGTCTGTGATCTCGTTCATGGTCACCCGTTCTCCCAGCTGGAGCCTGTGAGCCCACATGGCTTGGAGGGCGGCGCCGTAGGCCGCCCCCTCCTCCTCTTTCAGAGTCACGACCTCGGCGTTGAACACGTCGGCGGCGATCCTATTCCACGCCCTGTTCCTCGCCCCGCCTCCGGTGAGCCTGATCTCCTCCGGGTCTATGCCCAGCTCCCTCATCCTGTTGAGGCCGTAGTTGAGGCCCATGGTGACGCCCTCCATGGCGGCGCGGGCCAGGTGCCCCGCCTCGAAGCTCGCGGGGGTGAGCCCGTAGTATACTCCTTTCCCGTGGGGCACGTTGGGGACGCGTTCCCCGGTGAGGTAGGGGAGCAACACGAGTCCGTCGCACCCGGGCGGGGCCTCCGAGACGCCCTTCTCCAGCTCGGCGTGGTTGAGCCCGAGGAGGCCCCGCGTCAGCTCGGTGGCCACGGTCACGTTCATGGTGCACACGAGGGGCAGCCAGCCGTCGGTGGAGTCGCAGAACGCGGCCACCTCGCCCCCGGGGTCCACCACCGGATCATCTGAGTAGGCGTATACGGTTCCTGAGGTGCCGAGGCTCACAGTTACCTTCCCGGGGGACGTGTTCCCCGTCCCTATGGCGCCCATCATGTTGTCGCCTCCGCCGGCGGAGACAAGCACGTCGTCGCCGAGGCCCAGCTCAGAGGCTACGCTTTGCATGACGACTCCGGCTGGACGGTCGCTCGGCCTCAGCTCCGGGAGCCACTCGATGAGCTCCGGGTCGATGGCGTCGATTACATCCCTGCACCACTCGCGTCTCCGCACATCCATCAACGCCGTCCCTGATGCGTCGCCGTACTCCATCGTTGTCTCCCCGGTGAGCACGTAGTTCAGGTAGTCGTGGGGCAGGAGCACGTGCCTGAGTCTGGCGTAGCTGTCGGGCTCGTGGCGCCTGAGCCACAGTATCTTCCCGGCGGTGAAGCCCGGAGGTATGCTGTTTCCTGTGAGCCTGATGACCGCCTCTACGCCGCCCAGCGCCTCCGTCAGCTCGCTGCACTCCTTCACTGTGCTGGTGTCGTTCCACAGCTTCGCCGGCCTGATCACGGCGCCGCCGCCGTCGAGGGGGACGAGCCCGTGCTGCTGGCCGCTCACCCCGACGGCCCGCACCTTACCAGGGTCTACGCCCGCGTCCTTAACGGCGCCCCTTATGGTACGCTTCATGGCGTCGGCCCATGTCTCGGGGTGCTGCTCCATGTGGCCGCTGGGCAGCCCCTCTATGAGGCCGTAGCTCACCGACGCGCTGCCTCTCACACCGCCCTCGGCGTCCACGACGACGGTCTTGGTGCCCTGGGTCCCGCTGTCCACGCCCACATAGAAACCAGGCATCGCAGATCACCGTGACTATGTCCTATGCCGTATAAGTCGATTAGGAGCGGTGGACGTTCAATACAATCTAAATACGTGGCGCCGGAGATATACTGAGAGGGTTTTATGGGTTCGTCTACGTTGGCCGAGATCGATCTGCCTGACTTCGGTATGCCCAAGGTGGAGCCAAGGATCTCCGGCGAGACCTACCAGACTAGGCTGGAGAAGCTCTACGAGGCAGCCGAGGGCGCGGGGTTCACGTCGTTCGTGGTCTACGGGGACAGGGAGCACGGCGCCAACCTCGCCTACCTGACGGGCTACGACGCCCGTTTCGAGGAGTCCATGCTCATAATGGACGTGGCTACGAGGAAGACGACCCTCGTGATGGGCCACGAGGGGCTCGGCTACTTCCCGGTCTCACCCGTCAAGGAGAGCCTGAGACCGGTGCTCTACCCAAGCTTCAGCCTCATGGCCCAGGACCGGTCCACGACCCGCCCCCTCAGCATGATACTCATGGATGCCGGGATCGAGGACGGCGACAGGGTGGGCGTCGCTGGCTGGAAGTACTACACGGAGAAGGAGACAGCCAACCCGGAGTACCGGCTCGAGACCCCCTCGTACATCGTCGACGCCCTCAGGGAGGCGGTGGGCAAGCGCAACGTGGTGAACGCCAACAGCCTGCTGATGCACCCCACGGACGGCCTCAGGGCCGTGAACGAGGTGGACCAGCTGGCGTGGTTCGAGTACGCCGCATGCCACACCTCCCAGGCCGTCCGGGACGTGGTGTTCAGCCTCGAGCCCGGGATGACAGAGTACGAGGCGGTGAGGCTCATGAAGCTCACGGGGATACCCCTATCCTGCCACCTGATGCTGAGCTCGGGGCCTAGGGCTTTCATGGGGCTCCCCAGCCCGTCCAGCAGGGTAATAGACGTGGGAGACCCGTTCACCACGGCCTACGGGGTCTGGGGCGCCCTCAACTGCCGCGCCGGCTGGGTCGTCGAGGACGAGTCCCAGCTGCCCCAGGAGATAAGGGACTACGTCCCCAAGCTGGTGGCTCCGTACTTCGAGGCTGTGGCGGAGTGGTATAGGCTGGTTGGGATCGGGGTCGAGGGTGGCGCCCTCTGCAAGGCTATACACGACCGCATCGGGGACCCCTTCTACGGGGTGCACCTCAACCCGGGGCACCTCATACACCTGGACGAGTGGCTCAACAGCCCCATATACAGGGGGTCACGGCTGAAGCTGAGGTCGGGGATGGCTGTCCAGGTCGATGTGATACCAGCCACGGGCACTCCCTACTTCACCACCAACATGGAGGACGGCGTAGCCCTGGCGGACAGCAGGCTGAGGTCCGACTTCACGGCCGTCTACCCGGGGGCGTGGGACAGGATACAGGCGAGGAGGGACTTCATGGCGGACTCGCTGGGGATACGGCTGAAGCCTGAGGTGCTGGCCTTCAGCAACCTCGCGGCCTACCTGCCGCCGTTTCTCCTCTCCCCCAGCATGGGCATGAAGCTGACCGGCTAGACCTTCTTCGCCCACTCGTTGAGCCCCTGAAGCGTCAGGGCGACTGTGGGCACGTAGCCCTGGTATGGCCCGATCTCCCTGTTGAGGTTCTCCAATAGTCTCTTGGCCTCGGCGATCCGCTCCTCGGTGGGCTCGGCCACGCAGGCGTCTATCCTGCTGAGGGCGTCGATGCCGTCACCCACCATGGGGCCGAAGCCCCTGTAGTTCTCGAGGAGAGTCACCGCGTCCCTGATTTTCTTCCGTAGGTCCTCGGTTTCCATGGAGTTTCCTTTTGATAATGTTCTATATAAGGCGGGGGTGGATGCCGCTGCCTAACGATGTAAAATTTCATGGAAAACGCAATTATGGGACCATTCACCTTTTAAGTTTTAAACGATCAATGAAGGACATGCAGGGCGTCATCGGAGTATACTCGAAACATGGGGCATGCACCAAGAGCCTCCAAATTCTCTACGGGGTGCAGCACAGGGGCCAGGAGAGCAGCGGCCTCACGGCGGCCGGCGACAACAGCCTGCGGACGTGGAAGGGGAAGGGGCTGGCCAGCGGCGTCTTCAGCGAGCGGTTCCGCTCCTTCATGCACCCCAACGACTACGCCGTCATAGGGTGCGCCAGCGGCGAGAACGCCGACAACGGCTATCCGCCCCTCGAGTCTC
This sequence comes from uncultured Candidatus Bathyarchaeia archaeon, assembly GCA_964499305.1. Classification (GTDB taxonomy): domain Archaea; phylum Thermoproteota; class Bathyarchaeia; order TCS64; family TCS64; genus RBG-16-57-9. The sequence goes on from CAZCKR010000097.1 coordinate 6,272, forward strand.
GGAGCCATGAGCGATACGTGTTCAGCGTCGCGTTGGACGGCTACTTCCCCCGGGATGGGGGAACCAACGAGGAGGTTATAGTAAATACCCTTATCCAGTTCCTGAGCAAGGGCCACGGGTTCAGGGATGCCCTGGCGGAGACCATGAGGAAGCACAGGGACGCCTACTACAGCTTTGTGGCCTGCGTCTGGGACAAGGAGGAGAGTCTGAGCCGTTTATACGCCGCCAGGGACGAGCGCGGTGTCAGGCCGCTCTACGTCGCCGCCAACGACGACAGCAGCTACGTCGCGAGCGAGTCGGCGCCCATCGACGTCCTAGAGAACATGGGGGAGCACTTCACCCTGAGGAGGGACGTGACCCCAGGCTCAATCCTTCGTATCGACGAGCACGGCATCGAGGAGACCCAGGTGCTGGAGCCTGGGCGCGCCCACTGCGTCTTCGAGTGGGTCTACTTCGGCCGCCCCGACTCGGTGATAGAGGGCAGGACTGTTCACTCGGCGCGTAAGGCGCTGGGCCAAGCCCTCGTCGAGCTCCACGGGCTCAGGGAAGAGTACGGGACCACGGAGGGCAAACCCGATGACCTGGCGGTCATCCCGGTGCCCGACTCGGGCCGGTCGGTGTGCACGGGCGTCGCGGAGGGGCTCGGCGTCACCGCCGACGAGGGGGTCATCAAGAACGCGTACATGGGGAGGACGTACATCATCGACAACCCGGAGACCAGGAAGCTGGCGTCCGACCTTAAGCACAACGTCATCAGGGAGACCGTGGACGGCAAGAAGGTGATAATAACCGACGACAGCATCGTCAGGGGCACCGTCAGCGAGTCGGTGGCCCAGAACCTCGTCAAGGCCGGGGCCAGGGAGGTGGAGTTCCTGGTGAGCTACGCCCCCATATTCCATCCCTGCTTCAGCGACCCCCGGGACAAGCCCCTCGCGGCGCGGCCCTACATGGGGAAGAGCCTCGAGGAGATAGGGGACCTGGTCTCCCGGGGTCTGCCCAGCATCAACAGGGTGCGGTACAACGACGAGGAGCA
>CAZCKR010000098.1:0-2133 GCA_964499305.1 uncultured Candidatus Bathyarchaeia archaeon
CTCCGCATCATATATACGGCACCGAGCGTAAAATTCGGCAGGACATCCACATGGTTAAGTGCGACAAGTGCGGCAAGGACGAGTACATGCCCTTCAGGTGCAAGTACTGCGGCGGCTACTTCTGCTCCGAGCACAGGCTCCCGGAGATGCATGACTGCCCAGGCGGCTACGACTACAGCCGGAGCACCACGGGTCAGACGGGTTTCCAGCCCACAGGGTACAGCTACACTCCGCGGCCCAGACGCACCCTGTTCTGGTTCAGCCAGACCGAGCTACGTGAGCTCGCCATAGGGCTCACGGTCATCCTGGCGATACCTCTCATCAGATACTGGAGCAGGGTCCTGGCGAGCCCCGTCATATTCGGCGCCTACTTCCTCATATTCGGGTTGGCCTTCATACTCCACGAGGTGGCGCACAAGTTCATGGCGCAGAGGCTCGGGTACTGGGCCGAGTTCAGGCTCAACAAGCAGGGCCTCATGCTCACCCTCCTAAGCCTGCTCTCTCCTCTGATGATCATCGCCCCGGGCGCCGTCATGATAGGCGGTCTGATGAACTGGGACGACTACGGCAAGGTGAGTATCGCGGGCCCCGCGACAAACATCGGGATGGGGCTTTTCTACTTCGCCGTCTACCTCGTCGCAGGCAGCCCGCTCGTAACAGTCCTTGCGCTGGCGGGCATGAACATCAACGCCAGCCTCGCGCTGTTCAACCTTCTCCCCTTCGGGGTCTTCGACGGGGCCAAGGTCATTAAGTGGAACCGGGCGGCGTGGGGCGCCGCCGTGCTCGCCGCGGGCCTGCTGTTCATATTCTCGATGTAGCGCCGGGTAGCCTCAATTCCCCGTGAAGGCTCGGCGTGGACGCGGGCAGCGTGTGTGACCAGACTCTTATCTATCTGAAGCCTATTCAATTACGCTATGATAGTCATATCCGGACCCGCGTCCAAGAAATTGGGGGAAGCCATCGCGGCTAAACTGGGGGTGCGCGCCAACCCGGCCGAGCACCGGCTGTTCCCCGACGGGGAGAGCTATCTGCGGCTGCCGGGGGGCATCGACGACGAGACAGTGATCCTCGTCCAGACGACTGCCCCAGACCCGGACAGGAAGACGCTGCAGCTACTCATCATGGCGAAGACGGCCAAGGACCTCGGGGCTACACGCGTCATAGCTTGTGTTCCCTACCTGGCCTACATGAGGCAGGATAAACGGTTTCTGGAGGGGGAGGCGTTGAGCCTGGGCGTCATCCTCGGGCTTATGGAGGCCGCCGGGGTAGACGATCTCATTGTCGTAGACGCCCACAGCGCGTCGTCTCTCAGGGAGATGGAGGCGGGGCACCGGGTGAAGGTGCACAACCTATCAGCAGTACCGCTCCTCGCCGAATACGTCAAGAAGCATGGATACGACGGCGCCTACAGCCTCTCCCCCGACGTGGGGGCCATACACCTCGCCGAGGCGGCGGGGAAGGTCCTCAGAGGCAGACACGGCTACTTCGAGAAGTCAAGGGACCGCCGGACTGGGGAGATAGAGATGAAGATCAAAGACCTAGACGTCGACGGAGTAGACGCGGTGGTGTTCGACGACATCATAAGCAGCGGCGGCACCACGGCCCGGGCGATAGAGGGCCTGAAGCGTCAGGGAGCCGCCAAGGTGGCCGCCGCCTGCGTCCACGCGCTGTTCATGCCGGGGGCCGAGGAGAGGATCGAGGCGGCAGGGTCGGGCCTCATCGTGTCCACGGACACCGTGAAGTCCAAGCACGGCAAGGTCACGGTCGCAGGGCTCATAGCGGACTACGTGAAAACCCTCTGACCGATACCTATTTCACGTAGCTTACTGCAACCTATAGCGGCGAGATGATAAGCAGCAGGATAAAGCTCAAGGTCCAGTCCGTGAAGGCCGTCAAGGACCCCGAGAACCGGGAGGCGTTCCAGATCGACTTCGTCGAGGTCCGCAGCAAGCCCCCCATGGTGATGATGAGCAACCCCGACGTCCCCGCGGAGATCAACCAGATGGTGGTACAGGTCACCAAGAGCTTCCAAGGAATCATACCCGGCAGCCAGAGCAGCACCTACGAGCAGCGTAAGCTGACCCTCATACTCACAGGAGAAGAGCTTGAGAGCTTCAACATGAAGCCCTACCC
>CAZCKR010000098.1:2233-3640 GCA_964499305.1 uncultured Candidatus Bathyarchaeia archaeon
GAGGGGACGCAGCGCCAGATGGTCCGCGCCAGGGTTGGGTTCAGGCGGAACATGAAGATATTCCTGACGCACCTCCACGGCGACCACGTGCTGGGGCTTCCTGGGCTCCTCCAGACCATGAGCCTGCTCAGACGGGAGAGGCAGCTGGACGTCTACGGGCCGACGGGGACCGTGGAGTACGTCAAGGCGTTCAGCGAGACCCTGGGTGGACCCAACTTCCCCGTCATAATCCACGAGATACTGGAGCCAGGCGCCGTGTACAGCGACGACAGGCTGGACGTCGTCGCCGTCAGGTCCAGCCACAGGGTGGAGAGCTGGAGCTACGGCCTCCTCGAGAAGCCCAGGCCGGGCAGGTTCCACCCAGACAGGGCTAAGGCTCTGGGTGTCCCCGAGGGCAGGCTCTGGCACGCGCTTCAGCATGGCGAGGCGGTGACCGTGGAGGGCAGAACCATAGAGCCCACGCAGGTCTCCGATCCGCCGAGGCCGGGCAGACGGATCGTCGTCAGCGGCGACACGAGGCCGTATCCAGAGATGATCGAGCTAGCCGACGGCGCAGACCTGCTCATCCACGAGGCCACCTTCAGCCACGAGCTGCAGGAGAGGGCGGAGGAGGACGGCCACACCACGGCCCGGGAGGCCGCGGAGATAGCGAGGGAAGCCGGCGCCAAGAGGCTCGCGCTGGTCCACATAAGCTCAAGGTACTTCGACCCCGGTGTGCTGCTGGAGGAGGCGAGACAGGTATTCGAGGACGCGTTCGTCGCCGAGGACCTGATGGAGATCGAGCTTCCGCTGCCTAGATGAGGGGGCCAAGGTAGTCGAGGCACCGGGGCACCTCGCTGTACGACTCGACGACGACCCAGCCGCTGAACCCGCCGCCCCGCAGCCTGTCCATCACCATACCCCAGTCTATGCCGCCGTCTCCGATGGGCAGATGCTGGTCGCTCTCGCCGTCGTTGTCGCTGACGTGGACGTGCCTTACCCTGTCCCCGAACCGCCGCATGAACTCAGCCACCTCGCCCCGGAGGTTGGCGTGGGCCACGTCCAGCACCATGCCCATCTCGTACTCCATCTCATCGTAGAACAGCTCGAAGTCCTCGACGGAGATCAGCAGATAGGGCATGGAGTCGGGGACGTTCTCTATGAGCAGGTCGACGCCGTACTCCTCGGCGTACCTGAGGAGCCAGTTCAGAGACCTGAGGTTGAGGTCCCAGGCCCGCCCCTTCATGAACCTGTCCGTGGCCGTCGTCCAGCCTGGGTGCACCACGACGCACTCGGCGTCGAGCTCGCTGCCGAACCTGATGGACGCCCGTATCCGCTTGAGTATCCACTCCCTGATGAGGTCGTCGTCCGCGGCCAGATTGGTGTCGGCGTAGGGGGCGTGGATGCTGTAGCTGAGGTCGTAGCTGG
>CAZCKR010000098.1:3740-7249 GCA_964499305.1 uncultured Candidatus Bathyarchaeia archaeon
CAGGAACTTCCACGGCTACATCACCCACAAGGGAACAAGCTACAACGCCTACATAGTGCAGGGGGAGAAGACGGCCCTCGTGGACACCGTGAAGGCGCCGTTCTACGAGACCATGCTCCGCCACGTGCGCGAAGTAGTGGACCCAGCGGAGATCGACTACATTGTGGCGAACCACGCGGAGCCCGACCACTCTGGGTCTCTCGCCAGGTTCGCGAAGGAGGCGAGCAACGCCACGATAATCTCCAGTGAACGAGGCATTCCGGTGCTCAAGAAGTACTACGGGGACATGGAGCTAGTCGGCATCAAGGAGATGCCCCAGGTGGACCTGGGCGGCAAGACCCTCAGCTTCACCCCGGTGCCCATGGCCCACTGGCCCGACAGCATGGTGAGCTACATACCCGAGGACAGGCTGCTCCTCAGCAACGACGCCTTCGGCCAGCACATAGCCTCCGAGGCCAGGTTCAACGACGAGGTGGACCAGGCAGTGCTCTGGCAGGAGGCCACCGCCTACTATGCCAACATACTGATGCCTCTGAGCCGCACCGTCAACAACGCCATCAAGGCCCTCGCGGGCGTCGAGATAGAGATGATAGCGCCCAGCCACGGCGTCATATGGAGGAAGGACATCGGCGACATCTTGGCAGCGTACACTAAGTGGGTGAGCGGCGAGACGAGGCCACGGGCCGTCATCGCCTACGACAGCATGTGGAAGAGCACCCAGGAGATGGCGTACGCGATAGCCGAGGGCGTGAGCAGCGTCGGCGTCGAGACCAGGGTGTTCAACCTCACGGGAACCCACCGCAGCGACGTCATCACAGAGATACTGGAGGCCCGCGCAGTCCTCGTGGGCAGCCCCACACTAAACAACCACGTCTACCCCACCGTCGCCGGGTTCCTAGCCTACATGCGCGGCCTCAAGCCCCCGAACAAGATAGGCGCCGCCTTCGGCAGCTACGGCTGGGCGGGCGGAGCCAAGAGGTTCATCGAGGAGCAGATGAGGCTAGCCGGCATAGAGCTCGTGGAGAACGACCTCGACTTCAGCTACAAGCCCACCGAGGAGGAGTGGCGGAAGTGCTACGAGTTCGGGGCCATGATTGCTGGAAAAATAAAATCCTAATTTTTAGTTCATTAAACTCTTATTACTGGTCTCATTTTCACAGGACTTAGTCTGCGTGTTAGATGAAGAGGTAGTTCACGTAGAACACCATCTGCAGCCAGGTGAGCACCGTGGTTAACAGTGCGCCCGCCGTGATCTGCTTCTTGTCGTGGGCCTTCAGCTCGAGCCTCGCCCACGCCACCGGGAGGAAAAGCATGAAAAGCGGCAGCATCCGTGTGCCCAGGAGATAGACCAGCGCCGTCACGGGGCTGGTGACCCCTGAGGCGTGGATGCTGATCTTCCACTTGAAAGTGATCACCAGTAACACCAGGCCGTTAACTATGTAGCAGGCCATGAGGGCGGTTATGGGCGGCGGCGCGTCAACTATGATTAAGGCGACCGCGCCCATCACGTAGGACGTTATGGTGGCGAGGAAAGGTATGAACCTCTCCAGCCTTTTAGTGGCGTAGAAGTCCGAGATGACGCCCTTCTTCAGCATGGCGACCACCATGCCGAGGGGCAGGAAGCAGCCGAAGAGGCCCGTCACGGCGAAGAGCTTCAGCGTGTCCCCGTTCCCGTACCTCAGCACCAATGGGATGAATGTAAGCAGAGTGATGAGAGGGGCGTTCATGATGGCCGATACGAGAGAAGCCAGCTTCTGTCTATCCAATGCGTTTGCTCCTAGGTGCATAGACTCGCGTCTACCTGTTTATATCTCTTTTTTCTCTTCTCTATATATTTGCTCGCAGCAGTAAGCCACTTCTTCCCCGTCTTCCTCCACGATCACCGTCATCAGCGGGCATCTCTCGTCTTCGGGGTGCCCGCATATCTTGCACTTCACATTCTTACTCATTTTTTGGTGCTCTTCTCCTTGTAGCTCTTTACTGCCTCGTGTAGCGCGTCGGCGGCGAGGTTGCTGCAGTGCATCTTCACGGGGGGCAGCCCATCAAGAGCGTCTGCGACGTCCTGGCGGCTGATCTTTAGGGCCTCGTCGAGGGTCTTGCCCTTGGCCAGCTCCGTGGTCATGCTGCTGGTGGCTATGGCGGCGCCGCAACCGAAGGTCTTGAACTTTATGTCCTCGATGCGGTCGTCATTGACCTTTATGTACATGGTCATCATGTCGCCGCACACCGGGTTGCCTACGGTGCCCTCGGCGTCGGCGTCCTCCAGCTCGCCGACGTTGCGGGGGTTCTTGAAGTGTTCCAGTACTTTCTCGCTGTACATATTATCTCAGCTCCTCTGGCGTGAGAGGCGACATGGCTCTGAGCCTACTGACGACGCCAGGCAGCTCCTGTATCACGTACTCCACTTGATCGCGGTTATTATTCTTTCCTAGGGTGAATACCAGGCTGCCGTGGGCCTCCTCGTGTTTGAGGCCGCAGGCCAGCAGTGTGTGGCTGGGCTCCAGGGTCTTGGCGGCGCACGCCGAGCCGCTGCTCAACTGTATCCCCAGGTCGTCGAGGCTGAGTATGAGAGCCTCCCCCTCGATGTAGCTGAAGCGGATGTTGGCGTTGTTGGGCAGCCTCTTGGTGGGGTGGCCGTTGAGGTACGACTCCGGGATGGCGTCGAGCACCCCCTCTATGAGCCTGTCCCTGAGGGCGGCGAGCCTCTTGGACTCGGTCTCCATCTCTGTCTTCGCGAGCCTGGCGGCCTCGCCCATGCCGACGATGCCGGGGACGTTCTCGGAGCCTGAGCGCAGGCCGTTCTCCTGGCCCCCGCCTATCATGTGGGGCTTTACCCTCACCCCCTTCATGATGTAGAGGGCGCCGACGCCCTTGGGGCCGTAGACGTCGTTGCTGCTGAGGGACATGAGGTCGACGCCCAGCTCCTTCACGTCCAGCGGTACCTGGCCCGCCGCGGCGGTGGCGTCTGTGTGGAAGAGGGCGCCTTGGCTGTGCGCCGTCTCCGCAGCCTCCCTCATGGGCTGCAGCGTCCCTATCTCGCCGTTGGCCGTCATGACGGTCACCAGCGCCGTGTCGTCGTCCACGAGCTTCTCCAGCTCCATCAGGTCGATCACCCCCGTCTCGTCCACCGGGCACTCGGCGACCTCGAAGCCCATCCTGGACAGCTCCTTGCATATGTTCACGACGCTGATGTGTTCGACGGCGGACCTCACGACTTTGCTGCCTTTCTTCCTGTTGCGCAGCGCGCCGCCGAGGAGGGCCAGGTTGTTGGCCTCGGTGGCCCCTGAAGTGAAAACGATCTCTGACGGGTCGGCGTTGATCAGCTGGGCGACGCTGCTTCTCGCCTCCTTCAACGCCTCAAGCGCCTTGAACCCTTCCGAGTGGAACGACGCGGGGTTGCCGAAGCGCTCGGTGTAGTATGGCCTCATGGCGTCGAGGACGCGGGGGTCGACCGGGCGCCCCGCGCCGTGGTCCATGTAGACGCTGATGGACATTACTTCTCCAAGAGA
>CAZCKR010000099.1:0-1663 GCA_964499305.1 uncultured Candidatus Bathyarchaeia archaeon
GGTTCTAGGCGTTGTTGGTGCCCTTGAACTGGCTCATGTAGAGGTTGTAGTAGAACCCCTTCCTCGCCAGGAGCTCGTCGTGGGTGCCACGCTCTATGATCTCGCCGCCGTTGATGACCAGCACCGCGTCGGCGTTCCTGATGGTGCTCAGACGATGGGCGATGACGAAGCTCGTCCTTCCCTTCATCAGCCTCAGCAGCGCCTCCTGTATCTGCACCTCGGTGCGGGTGTCGACGCTGCTCGTGGCCTCGTCCAGCACCAGTATCGCAGGGTCGGCTACTATTGCTCGGGCGATGCTCAGCAGCTGACGCTGCCCCTGGCTCAGGTTGCTGCCCTGCTCGCTGAGATTCGTCCTGTAGCCCTGGGGGAGGCGCCTTATGAAGCCGTCAGCGTTCGCCAGCTTCGCGGCCTCGATGCACTCCCCGTCTGTCGCGTCCAGCCTGCCGTAGCGTATGTTCTCCATCACTGTCCCGCTGAACAGGAACACGTCCTGGAGGACGATGCCCAGCTGCCTGCGCAGGTCGTCCTTCTTAACGTGTCTGATGTCCATGCCGTCGATCTCTATGCTGCCGTCCTGTATGTCGTAGAACCGCGTCAACACGTTCACCATCGTCGTCTTGCCGGCGCCAGTCGGACCGACCAGGGCGATGGTCTGCCCAGGCTCGGCCTTGAGGTCTATGTCCTTGAGCACCTGGACGCCGGGCACGTAGCTGAAGTCCACGTTGTTGAACTCGACGAGCCCCACGAAGTCGTCAGCAGAGACGGCGTCTGGGGCATCCATGAGCTCTGGCTCGGTGTCGATGATCTCGAATATGCGCTCAGCCCCAGCTATGGCGCTCTGGATGCTGTTGTACAGGTTCGCGAAGTGGCGCAGCGGGTTAGCGAAGCTCCTGCTGTAGCTGATGAAAGCGGCGATGGTGCCGACGGTGGTCATTCCTTTGAGGGTCATCCAGCCTCCTAGGCCGGCTACTATGGCTATGTTGGCGTTGCTGAGTATACCCATGAGGGGCGGCACCAGCATGGCGTACGTCATGGCCTTGATGCCTAGTTCCTTGACTTTGGTGTTAGCCGCGGTGAACTTCCTGTTCACAGACTCCTGTTGACCGAACGCTATCACCGCCCTCTGGCCGGTGATTGTCTCCTGCATCACGCTGTTCAGCGTCCCCATGTTCATCTGGAGGGCTCTGAAGCTGCTTCGGGTCCTGCCGCTCACCATTGCGGTCAGCACCACCATGAGAGGAAACACTATGAGGCTGGCGAGGGCAAGCCAGGTGTTGAGGCTGAACATCATCACCATGATGCCCACCAGCGTTATGGCGTTACTTATGAGCTGTGTCACGTTCTGGGCGAGCGCCGCCGCTATAGCGTCGATGTCATTTGTCAGCCTACTCATCAGGTCGCCTGCCGGCCTCTTGTCGAAGAAGCTCAGGCTCAGCGTCTGCATGTGCTCGAAGAGCTCTTTACGAAGCTTCTTGAGGCTGCGCTGGCTCACGGTGGCCATTATCCAACCAGATACCATGGACATCGCCGCGCTTGCTATGTACGTCCCGGCGAGGAGGGTCATTAGCCTCACGAGGCCTGCGGCGTCTCCCTCGATGACGTACCTGTCTATTGCCAGTCCCTGTAGGTAGGGCCCTGCAAGTGATAGCAGCGTGCTCACCAC
>CAZCKR010000099.1:1763-7227 GCA_964499305.1 uncultured Candidatus Bathyarchaeia archaeon
TGTGGCCGCTCATTGAGCCGCGCCTCCGTCGCCGAGCTGGCTGTCATATATCTCTCTGTAGATGGGGCTGGTCTCCATAAGCTGGCTGTGGTTACCCTCCGCCGCGATCACGCCGTTCTCTAGAACCAGTATCTTGTCGGCTTTGAGTACCGTGCTGATGCGCTGAGCGATTATGAAGCTCGTCGTACCCTTGAGCCGCTCCTCAAGAGCTGCCTCGATCTTCGTCTCAGTCTCCACGTCGACGGCGCTGGTGCTGTCGTCGAGGATCAGTATCGATGGGTCCATCAGCAGCGACCTAGCTATTGCGATGCGCTGTTTCTGGCCGCCGCTTAGGTTGACGCCGCGTTGACCCACCATGGTATCGTAGCCGTCGGGGAAACCCTCGATGAAGTCGTGAGCCTGAGCAGCCTCGGCGGCTCTAATAACCTCCTCCTCCGAGGCGTCTGGCCTGCCGTACCTGATGTTTTCTCTGATGGTCCCGCTGAACAAGATCACGTCCTGAAGGCTTATGCCTATGCGGCTACGAAGAGTCTTCATCTCCAGGTCGCGGACGTCGACGCCGTCGACGGTCACCCGGCCCGATGTAACGTCGTAAAACCGTGGAATGAGGTTTATGAGGCTTGACTTGCCCGAACCGGTGCTTCCCAGTATCGCCACAGTCTCACCCGGTTCCGCCGTGAAGCTTACGTCGCGTAGCACGGGGTCGCCTCCATCGTCTCGGTAGCTGAAGCTCACGTTCTCGAAGACCACTCTTCCCGTGATCTTCTTTGGAGCCAAGGCGCTGTGTCTGTTCTGAACCTCCGACTCTGAGTCGAGCACCTGCATTACTCTTGTGGCCGAGGCGTTGGCGGCGGATATCTGGCCAGCCATCATCGAGAGCATCAACACAGGGAACATGGTGCTGAATATGTAGTTGATGAAGGCCATGATCTGGCCCACGCTCGCCGTCCCCGCGAACACCTGGAGGCCGCCGTAGTAGATGATGGCAACGGTGCCCAGGTTCATGAGCAACATAACTATAGGGAAGAAAACACTCAGAAGCTGGGTCACCCTCAGCTGGGTGCTGTACAGCTCCGCGTTGGCACCCTCGAACCTCCTGTTCTCGTGGTCGCGGCGTACGAAGGCCTTCACCACCCTTATCCCTGTGAGGTTCTCCTGCATCACCTGATTCAAGTACTCCAGCTTCTCCTGGACTCGTGTGAAGAGAGGCTGTACTGTACGCACGAAAACCGTCACCAAGATGAAGGTGATGGGCAGCAACGCGAACATCACCGCCGCCAGCTCCCGGTTCGTCGCAAGCATGATGCCCACGCTCCCAACGAACATGAGGGGCGCCCTCGTAAACATGCGGAGACTCATCAAGATTATAATCTGGATCTGGTTGATGTCGCTGGTGAGCCTGGTCAGCAGCTGCCCAGTGGTAAAGTCGTCGAGATTCCCGAAACTGAATGTCTGTATCTTCTTGAATATATCCTTCCGGAGGTCTGCCTCGAAGCTCCTGGAGGTCTTGACGGCGTAGATCGTGTTCGCCACCATGAGGAGGGCGCTTAGAATGCTCACCCCTATCATGAGGAGGCTGGTTCTCATGATGACGTCCATGTCCTTGTTGGCGACGCCTTCATCTATGATTACCTGGACCAGCCGCGGTATCGATAAATCCGTTACCACGACGAGGCCAAGTAGCACAACGGCCAGGACAGTCTCCCTCTTGTAGGGTGACACGTATCTCAGGACGCGTCTCAGGTCGTTCATCTAACTAGCTACCTCTTTCAGCTTCTTGGCGGACCCGTCCAGGATGGCGATGAGTTTCCCATTTACTGCCTCGTCCTGCCCCGTTTCGGTGAACACCTCCTCGAAGGTGTCCAAGAAGTATGAGAAGCTCGTGTACAGGTTCAGCGGCATGTCTCTATGGAGCCTCCAGTACATCTTACGCATGCTCTTGTTCCTGTTACGATACTCCTGGTCCTCTTTCTTATGGATCTCCACAAGCCTCGTACCCTCGTCGGTCAACGTGAACCTCTTCAGCGTCGTGTCATCGTCCTCGTAGGGCATAATGAACTCCTCCTCCTGGAGGCTGGCGAGCAGAGGGTACATGCTGCCCGGGCTTGGCCGCCAGTCTGTGTACTCGGAGATCTGCTCGGTCAACTCGCTGCCCGACATAGGCTCTCGTTTGAGTATGTTTAGGGTGATGTAGCGTAGCATCCCTTTGGGCACGCCTATACGTCTTGGCCTATGGTGTCTACGCATAATGAACCACCACGAATATCAAATCCGATATCATATTCGATATCAAGCCCGATATCTCCTAATAAACCTTCCTTATCCAGATGCGTGAACTGGAAATCTCAGGCTTCACAACCAAGCGCGTTCTCATCCACGGGCATCTGCCACCCAACTGATACTTATTGATTTTTACTTAACTAATAATGATTCAACAGTCAATACAGATCATTTTTACGTTCTATTCCATTCTTTTAGCGTTTTTTAAATAGGCTGCGGGTACGCCAAGATAGAACCAGTTTCAGGTTCTTGTTGACTATGAAGTTTAATTTTGATCCATATCTGTTAATTAACGGAGTTACGGCTGATGGGTTTCATCACCTAAGCTACTGCATGATTCTCTTATCGTTAGCTTTATGTATTGATAGCTTTTTTTACTTATATCAGATATTTTTTCAGTTATTTTTTCGTTTTTTTGATGTTCAGTATCACTGATATATATTCAAAATAACGTTTTTTCAATGCATAATTATTTAGAGAATCTCCCCCGGGACTCTGAGTCATGAAGAAGCTCCCCCTTATACTTGCTGTCACGATCTTAACAACTCTCTTTGTGACACCTGCCACCGTCGCTGACACGATCTACGAAGCCACCGTTGCCAGCATCGACCCGGAAAAGGAATACCCTGTAGATATTACCTACAGGTTCTCGAGGAGAAGAAACATGACGCGCGAGGCCATCCTGGGAGAAGGCGTCTACCTAGGCTCGCTCACGGTCGGAAAGACTGTTCAGTGGAAGCCGCTGCCGGACGATAAGGCAGTCATCGTGGGCCCCACTTCCCCTACGCCGCCGCCGACAGTGGACCCAGAACCCTCAGAGATAGCAAGGGTAACGATCACCGTCGAGAACGACGAAGGCGAGCCCGTCTCGTTTGAGCTCTCCGAGAGCGACTGGTGTGTCGAAAACAACTATCTACGGTTAAACGTGGCTCTCGATGTCTCTGATCTGCTGGAGCCCATGCCGGAGAAGACGGTCATGTTCGTGACACACATCGAGGTCGATTCCTTGGGGCTCATCGGACCATACCTCGACGAGTCCAGATTCAACGTCCTCAAGTGGAACTACGTGTTCCCCGACTTCCCTATTTGGGGCGACTACTTCAACTATCGGTCCTCCGACGCCGAGATCCGTGCCAAGCTAGCTGAGTTCAAGGAGCTGGGATTCAGCAACATAATCTACGTGGATGTCTCGGAGAGCCACCGCACCGTATCCTATCGTTTCAGCGACTGCGTACAGGAGTCCGGTGACTGGTGGAGCCTCATGACCCTGGACCCATCCAAGGGGTGGTACCAGTACCTGAAGGAGGGCATGATAGGGCTCACCGAGAGGTTCCCCGAGATCGACGGCTTCGCCATCGACAGGCTGGACAGGTGCTACACTACACAGGAGGCTGCTTGGGCGGCGCAGCTTCTGGACGAGGTCAGGATGGAAGCGGAGATACCCATAAAGTACGTTATGAACAGCCTCCAGCCTTGGCAGACGGAGCTGGCCTCCAGGGCCTACTTCATGGGCAGCGATGGCGTGTTCACCGAGGAGCCGTACTTGTCCAAGGCCATAGAGGACTATGGTATGCTCGCCGAGTACACCGAGTACAAACGGTTCTACATAAACCCCTTCATGGACTTGAGTGACGAGGAGCTCGTTGAGGGATTCGACGCCATACTGGAGAGGCACGGCTTCGTGTTCCTGGACGACTATAAGATGTGGCTTGTGGACAGGATATTCCCGGCGCTACCTCTAGACTAGCCCATCGTGTTCCTGTAAACCAGTTCGCTCAGCGCTCTCCGCGGCTCCTTGGGCTTGTCGTCGGCTGAGTAGCCTAGGGGCATGATGGTTTCTACGCTCAGCGTCTCGGGGACCCTCAGGGCTTCCCTGACCTTCTCCGGGTCGGAGGGCGTGTAGGTGACCGTGGAGAGACTCGCCTGCAGGAGGGTGAGCTCCGAGGCGAAGACGAGTGCCGCTGTCCATATCGCGGGTAACATAACACTCATGTCAACCATTATTGGTTGACGTATTTAGGTTTATCTTATCTTCTCTGCTTACGCCCGGTCTTCCACCTGCGGATATACCACATCAACATCGCGGAGAAGTAAGAACCCAGACTCAACAACACGAAGAAGTTATCCCTGAACAACACAGGCTCCCCCGTGGTGTTAATTAAACCATACGAGTTCACATAAAGGTAGGTGACCGACAGGAACGCCAAAACGAGAGATACAGATCTTAGGCTGACGACGTTCTGGCGGAGTGTTCTCCGCCACCTGCGTGGCACGTGATCTACCGTCGGCTTCTGTACCCCGGGGGGAAACGGGCACGCGTAAGCGATCCCTTGGTTCTCCATCACTTGTGCCCCTCCATGTAACGGCTGAATATCCTGTGAGCCAGCTGGCTTGGAGTTAGGAGCCTCTCCGCGTCGCTGAGCTCGATGCCTCTCTCCTCAGCCTCGTCCTCCAAAGTTACCCTGCACAGCCTGTTGTGGTTGCATCCGTCGCAGTTACCCTCGTAGAAGTACCAGACCTTTACGCCGTTTACCTTGCTGAAGCTGACGATAACGGGGAGCCTATGGGCTTGGCTGTAGGCCTCCATCACCCCGTCCACCAGGTTCACCGTCTTAGCCTCCAGGTGGTTTGTGTCCGCGGCCTCCATGAAAGCCTGCTCCATCTTCTGGTCGATGATCTGGTAAGTCTTGTGGATAGCCTGGCGGCTGACCCCCAACAGCCTGCTTATCTTGGACTGGCTGTTCTGTCTGCGCCTGAGGTCCCAGATGTCCGTCTCACGCGCCGTCAGGTACCCGCCGATGAAAGTCATCTCTGAGTAAACTAAAAAGAGTTGACGGATATAATACTTGCGAACTACCGCCCGTAGGGCTTCTTGAGCCACTGGAGCAGCTCCAGGGTGTAGCCCTCTGGGTCCTTGAAGATCAAGACCTTCATCTTGAGGTAGTCCGGCTCCTCTGGAGGGCGTAAGTCCAGGCCCTTCTCCTTCAGTCTACGGTACCAGTGTTCCACGTCGTCCACGAAGAAGGAGAGCATCACCGACTTTTGCTCGGCTGGCTTCATGCTGCCTCTGCTGCCGTCCACTAGTCCCACGTGGACGCTGTCATAGACCTTGAACAGCTGGGCGAACCCCACGTCGAGCACCTTATCGAAGCCCATCGTCTCACCGTAGAACCTGGAGGCCTCA
>CAZCKR010000100.1:0-3432 GCA_964499305.1 uncultured Candidatus Bathyarchaeia archaeon
GTGGTGTAGCGCTCCAGCACGGTCTCCCTGGCCTGCTCGCCCATGCGCCTCATCTTCTCCCTGTCGGCGTTGAGCTCTAGGAGCTTCTCCGCGATTTCCTCGGGGTGTTTCAGGGGCACGAGGAAACCGTTGCGGCCGTGCTCCACGATCTCGGGGATGCCGCCCACGTTGGTGGCGACGACTGGGAGCCCGCTGCTCATGGCCTCGAGGATGGTGAGGGGCGCGCTCTCGGTCTCGCTGCAGAGCACGAGGGTGTCCATGCATTTGAGCCGCTCCGGTATGTCGCTCCGGTAGCCGTCGAGCAGTACGCTGTGGTAGAGGTCCAGCTTGTCGATGAGCCGCTCAATCCTGTGCCTCTCAGGGCCGTCCCCCACGAGGATGAGCCTGACGCCCGGCGCCTTCTTGGTGACGACGCACATGGCGTAGATGAGGTCCTCGATGCGTTTCACGGGCCTGAAGTTTGAGATGTGGCCCACGACGATGTCCCTGGACTCAGCCCTCTCCGGGTCGATGCACGCGTCGGGCCGGTACAGCTCCGTGTCCACGAAGTTAGGGATCACCCTGATCTCTTGATTGATGCCCAGGCTGTTTTTAGCCTCCTCGGCCATGAAACGGGACACCGCGGTCACGGCGTCGGCGGCCTCCACACCGTATGTGTTCACCGGCTCGTAGGCGGGGTCGCTGCCCAGGATGGTTACGTCAGACCCATGAAGGGTGACCACGTAGGGCTTGCCGGTGATCTGCCTCGACAAGTAGGCGGCGGTGGCGTGGGGTATGCTGTAGTGGACGTGGAGCAGGTCCAGGTCATGTCTCTCGGTGACTCGGCTCATCTCGCTGCCCAACGCGATGGTGTAGGGCGGGTACTTGAAGAGGGGGTACTCGACGACGCTCACGTGGTGCATATGCACGTTGTCATGATCTATCCCCTGGATGGCGACGGGCCGCTGGTAGGTGATGAAATGGGTCTCGTGTCCCCGCGTCGCGAACTCCACGCCCAGCCTAGTGGCCAAGATTCCGCTTCCCCCCACCGTCGGGTAACAGGTTACTCCTATCCTCAAGGCTTTTTCACTAACTATGGCTAGGATCACGTGGAAAGGACGGAATAAAAAGAGGGAGGTTAGGTGCCCTTCATCCGCTTCTCGACGCCGAGGATCGCCGCGATCTGTCCCTCGTGGTGCAGTATCTCGGAGACGGCCAGCATGAGGTAGGCCTCCATGGGCTGCTTACCGTAGAACCAGTCGATCTCCTTCTTCAGGTCCTGCTCCTTGAGGCCGCTCAGCAGCTTGAGGACGTTCTCCTTGCCCTTACTGTAGTCCCCCATTATCTTGCCGAGACTGTAGCCGGTGTTGCCCACGTAGTCGCTGGGCCACCCCTCAGGCACATAGTCCTTGTCGGCCTTGACTATCTTGGGGAAGAACGCGAAGAACTCGCTGTTCATGTGCGTCAGTATCCAGCGGATGGTGTTGGCCTCGGGGCAGCTCTTCCAGTCGAGCTGCTCCTCCGTCAGGTCCTGTGTAGCTCTTTCAAGCCTGCTGAAGCCTACGTTGGCGAAGGCTTTCATGGTCTCTATCTTATCAGACACTATTTTATCACCGAGAAATCGGTAATAAGAGGTTTGATCGGGGTTACTTATACTATACGGCAAAGCTTTTAAAGAGAAAAAGGTTGGAGGCTATTTTTCGTGGAGCCTCTTGTAGGTGCCCCTGACGTAGGCGGCCTGCCCCCTGTGGTGGAAGACCTCCCCGATGTATGCGAACATCCCTATCTTCCTCTGCCTCGTGCCGCCCCACATTGGTATCTCGGCCTCGAGATCCATGTCAGATAGGTCCCTCATCCCATCCATGGCGGAGTTCATGCCCTTCTTTATGTCGGCCATGAGCTTATCCATGCTGTAGTTTTGGTCCCGGTAGTCCTCGGGCCAGCCCTCGGGGGTGTACTCGGTGACTCCCTTGATGAGCCGCGGGAGGCTTAAATTCACTATCCTTGAGATGTGGTTCAGCTGCCACTGGACGCTGTTGGAGACAGGGGTGGGCTTGAACCTGTACTCGTCGTCGCCGAGGCCATCTACGGTCCTCTCGAGGGCTCCGACGGCGTACTCCAGCTCCTCTGCCAGGATTGATCCTTTCTCGTTCATGGTATCGCCAAGAACGAGGGACGGATGGATGAATATAACGTGTTTGGAGACTACTTCAAGCGTCTGCCGCTGACCCTGGAGAAGAGCTTGATCACGTTTCCGCTTTTCAGGAGCCTGTGGAAGAGTCTGCCGCGCTCGGTCATCGCGTAGAAGTAGTTGCGGCCCTCCCTCCGCTCCTTTAGCACCTGTTCCGGTAGGAGGAATCCGTCGATCCATTTCCTGAACTGGGCGTCGTTGCCCAGCACCTTGACGAGGTCCCACTTGGTCGCCTCCCCCTTCTCCGCGACGCAGTCCAGTAGCTCCAGGGCTATGGTGTCGGGGGTGCGGCGTTCACTCACGTGGTTTCACTTCTTAAGCTGCTTCTGGAGCTCGTATAGCCTGCTGTACCGGCCTCTCAGCTGTATGTACTTGTTGATGTTGTACGCCCCAACCACGAAGTTGAAGCCCGGGACCAGAATCATCCCCAGTATGAACATCGGGTCATCGAGGTAGCCGTAGCGGAGGCCGATGAAGAGGACGTAGAGCCCGAGCGCGATGACCAGCACGCCGGCCGCGGCCACGTACCTGACGACCTCGAGCAAGTCCTTGATCAGTAGCTCAGAGTCTCCTCTGATCTCGTCCAGTATCCTATTCCATGTGACGAGCTCCTCGTCGACGCTGTTCGACGTCATGGATTTCATTCAGCGATACACGTTAAAACGCTTGTTCTGGAAACAGTTCAGGCGTTAATTCCAGTCACTACCACGTGCTCTGGGTGGCGTCGAAGACCATGAGGGCGTTCATGTTTATCCCGGTGGTCTCCTTTATGGGCATCATCAACCCGTAGACCCTGACTGTCTGGTTGAACCGGAACATGGCGATGGGCTGCCCAGTGCCGCATATGGGGATGTAGTAGAGGTAGCCCTCGTGGCTTGCCAGCGGCACCTCCATGGCCACCTCGTCGTTGTCGTCGAGTATCTTGTAGGAGATCATAAGGTCCGAGTGGGGTGACGTGAGCCGGCTGCTCTTATAGAAGGTGTATGGAGCCAAGTCGAAATGCTTCCTCGACAGGATGCCACGGTACCACCGCCCCATCTCGGAGAACTCTATCCGTTCCACCTCAAGCACCTTCACGGCTACGCCCCGGAAGTCCTTGATCTCCGATGTGTTGCCCGTGATCTTGGCGGGCTTGGTGCCCCAGTAGCCCCACACAGGGTCGTTCCTGCTGTATCTGGGATGTATCCTGTAGAATCCTCCGGTGCTGTTGGTCAGGATGTACGTCTCCACGTACTCGGCGGACACGGGGTCGATGACGTCCA
>CAZCKR010000100.1:3532-7219 GCA_964499305.1 uncultured Candidatus Bathyarchaeia archaeon
AGGTCCATCATGGGCCCCGACATCTCAAAGCCTTCCCGGATGACGTACTCGTAGAGCTTGGCGTAGGCCGGCCCGATGGTCTCGTAGCTGCCCTTGTGGACGAGGCTGGCGACCCGGCGCCCGGGCAGGTTCTTCACCTCTAGGGCTGGGTCGCTCAGGGTCACCTTGCCGGTCACGGGCACCGCCACCTCCAGGTCGGCGTCCAGCTCCCTGTACTCGTTGTCGTGGTAGATGGTCATGAAGGGTCCAACTATCTTGACGTAGGTGGCCTGGTTCTCGGGGGCCGTGACGGCGCCCATGATCTCACCTATGAGCCTGCCTATGGTCTCACCCATGGGTCCCTTGTCCCGCCTGCTTATCACGCGCAGGCCGGGCACATCCTTGACTGATGGTTCAGACATGGTCTCTTTCATCAACTCCGTTATGTGGTTGCTTTCGAGCAACGACGCGACCCGCCTGAGCCTGATCAGCTCCGTCTTGGTCTCGTCGAGTCTGGCCTCGACGAGGGCTGATAGCTTTTCCCTGTCCTCCGCTTCCTCGGCGTCAAGGTATTCGGCCATCCCCTCGACGGTGAACCCTAGGTCTGAGAGGTGCCTGATCTTGACGCCCCTCTGAATCTGGGCGCCCGTGTAGTACCTGTAGCCCGTGAAAGGGTCCTTGGCCTCCGGCACCAGCAGCCCCTTGGCCTCGTAGTAGCGGAGCGCCTTCTGGGTGAGGCGTGTGACTACGCTGAACCTGCCGATGGGTATCTGGTCGACGGTCATCGCTCAACCACCAAGACGAGGGAGCTCTTCTAAGGGCATGGAGTCTGCCCCGGGGGAGACTCTCAGCATATAAAGCCGCCACCGCATTTAACATCATTAGGATGACCAAGCTGGACCTGAGGAAGGAGCTGAAGAGGTGCTACACGGCGAAGAGGAAGCCCGAGCTCATCGACGTCCCCGAGGGCAATTTCCTGACCATACTCGGGAAGGGAGACCCCAACGGCGAAGAGTATCAGCAGGCTATGATGGCCCTCTACGGCGTCAGCTACACCCTCAAGTTCGACCAGAAGGCCAAGGGCAGGGACTACAACGTCATGCATCTGGAAGGCCTCTGGTGGGTGGACGGCGGCGTCTTCGACCTCAACGACCCGGCGCCGCGTGAGCAGTGGCGGTGGAAGAGCATGATAAGGCAGCCCGACTTCGTGACGGGCGAGATGGTTGAGGAGATACGTCCCTCTGTCCGCGAGAAGAGGGGCGCCATGGTGGACGATGTGAAGCTGGAGTCGTTCCACGAGGGGCTCTCCGCGCAGGTGATGCACGTCGGCCCCTACAGCGAGGAGGGCCCCATCATAGAGCTGCTCCACGGCTTCATCGAGGAGAGCGGGTACAGGCCCAGGGGCGACCACCACGAGATATACCTAGGCGACCCCCGCCGCACCAAGCCCGAGAACCTGAAGACCATACTGAGGCACCCGGTGGAGAAGAAGTAGCCACGGTTCAAGACCCCGGTGCAACCTCCGGATAATTTTAGTTATAGTTAAAAGCAGGCGTCTCAGGGTATCTGGATGATGATAGAAAACGGCGCCATAAAGGAGCTTGAAAGCTACGTCTTCGAGAGGATGAGCGAGTCTGGGGTCGTCGGGCTCAGTCTAGCCACCATCGAAGACGGGAACGTAACCTACAGCCGGGGATTCGGGTTCAGGGACTTCGACCAGGGGACCAGCGCGACGCCGGAGACCACCTACTGCATAGGCAGCGTCACCAAGCCCTTCACCGCGCTGGCGGTGATGCAGCTCCATGAGAGGGGCCTCCTGAGCCTCGACGACCCCATAGATAGATACGTGGATTTTAGGGCCAGGCCCATGGGGGAGCCCATACTTGTTAGGCATCTCCTGAGCCACTGCAGCGGCCTGCCCTCCCTCGGCTACGCCGAGGTCACCCTGGGGATGACAACGGACACGACGGACGCATGGTATCCCATCTCCAGCCCAAGCGACCTACTGGTCTTCATGGAAAGCGCCGAGGAGTGGGCCCTGGACCTGCCAGGCCGACGCCACGCCTACCTTAACGAGGGCTACATCCTGCTCGGGTCCATGATAGAGAGGGTTTCAGACGTCGGCTACGCCACGTACGTGAAGCAGAACATCCTGGAGCCGCTGCAGATGCGGAGGAGCACCTTCGACGAGGAAGACGTCGAGAAGGACGACGACGTGGCCACACCCTACGTGACCTCGCAGGAAGGCGAGAAGGTGGCCACCAGGTACCCCTACGGCCAGATGATAGCCGACGGGGGGCTCATGAGCAACGCCATGGACATTGCCAGGTTCGTGACGGCGCTCCTCTCCGGCGGAGAGCTGGACGGAGCCAGGGTGGCCAGCCCGGAGACCGTGAGGGAGATGATGGAGCCCAAGATGAGGACCACTGAGGAACCCTACGATGGGGTAGGCTATCGCCACTACGGCTACGGGCTGCGGGTGAAGACGGGGTTCATGGGCCACAGCATTGTGCACCACAGCGGCAGCGTCTTCGGCTCCAGCGGCTACATGGGGCTCATACCGGACGAGGATGTTGGAGTCGTCGTCCTCGCCAACGGAGGCTACTTCCTCGAAGACATCGGGGAGTACGCCCTGGCGCTCCTCACAGGCAGGGACCACCTGGAGATACCTTACTTCAGGAGGACGAGGCAGCTCGACGACCTCACAGGCACGTACACCACCTTCAAGGACACTTCTAGCTACGAGGTGTCCAGGAGCGGCGGCATCCTTGAGCTCACCATGAGCTTCGGCAGGAGGACGTACACGAGGCCCCTGATCCCCGTGGACCTGGAGGGCGAGCCCAAGGAGTTCAAGCTGTACGGGATAGACGCCGTGACGCCTGTCCAGTTCTTCAGGAGGGGCGGCGAGGCTGTCATGGTCTACGACCGCACGATGGCTAAGAGACGCGCCCGCAACTAGTCCCCCGTATTTCCCCGGGTTTGTCGCCAGCTCCATGCTCTTCTTATAACATTGTTCCGACAGATACTCTATGATAGCGTTGTCTCGTCGGGTAGAGCTTCTTCTCGGGGCCCACAAGGAGCTTAGACACACCGAATACAGGATCGTAAAGAATCTGTCCATCTGGGACCAGGGCGCCGATCCCACGGAGCCCATAGTTGTCCGTAAGGCGCGGGCCCTCAGGCTTCTGCTTGACGAGACTCCCGCCGTCATCATGGACCATGAGCTCATCGTGGGGCTCCGCACCCTCTACGGCTCCCTGGATGAGGGGGAGAACGTGTTCGGCGGCGCCTACATGCTCCCCGTGAAGCCGGCGACCATGCACAAGAAGTCTTTCTACCCCAGGTACCTCACCGACGAGGAGGCTGTTGCGGCGCAGGGGATGGGCGTCGCGGAGGGCGGGTTCACGAGCCACGTGCCCTTCGGCACAGAGAAGGTGTTGAGGCTTGGGCTGCGGGGCGTGAAGGAGCAGGCCGCCGCCAGGCTCACCGAGCTGGGGGAGGACGGGGAGAAGGCGGCTTTCCTTAAGGCAGTCCTCATTTCCCTCGCCGCCGTCACGGAGCATATCAGGAGGCACACGGACGAGGCGCTGAGGCTCAGAGACGAGACCCGGGACGAGGCAAGAAGTGAAGAGCTCAAGGAGATAGCTGATACATGCCTGTGGGTCTCCACCGAGCCTCCGAGGACGTTCCGCGAGGCCCTCCAGCTGT
>CAZCKR010000101.1:0-1366 GCA_964499305.1 uncultured Candidatus Bathyarchaeia archaeon
TCTGGAGTCTCGGCTCGGTTGAGCCTCTGGAGAACCTCTAAGGCTAGGCGCTGCATGGTGGAGTCACCCATACGTCTCTGGTCTCTGTCCTCACTTTATTACTTCAAGTAGAAATTGTTTATGTTAGCCTATCTCCTCCGGAGTATCATCTACTAAAAACACGATTCTGCATTTTCTTTACTCTTTTAAACGCGAGCGCGAAGAGCATTTTCCTTATTTAGACTTCCGAAGCATTCGTGGGAAGAATCGACCAGTCCTTTTCATATACTCTTGGTAGTCCTCGAATGTATCGAGTAACATCTGTTCCTCCGCTTTTGCTATCCATGGAAAAGGCAAGATGACAAGAATTGCGAAGAGTAAAACGAGAAGGTTGGAGGTCATTACTGCCATAGAAAACGAGAACATGTTTAGAGCCGTATACATGGGATGTCGGGTTCTCGCGTACGGACCCGTCGTAACAAGAACATGGTCTTTCTGGATGGCCAACTCAGCTGAGTACTGTCTACCTAGTACACGGTGGATCCACGCCACAAGTGGAACTGAAGATGCTGCTCCAATCACGCCCAGCCAACGCAGCCAAAGAGGCATCGAAAGCCGTGACCAGGAGACCCACGGAACGTCGAACATGTAGAGAATGATCGAAACGAAGTAACCGAGTATGGCGATGATCAGTATCTTAGAAGCCCAGCTTTCTGCCTTTTGACGCCGTTCCGGCTCTACTCTTGATGAGCCTACTCGATAGCGTATTCTGACAACGAAGAAGACAGCATAGACGGCTATGAAGAGTAAGCGAAAGAATAGTTCTTCATCCATCTAAGGTTCACCAAAATCCATTATGACCCTAAAGTATAAAAATATTCCCATGGGTCAGTATTTCCTACTTAAGGGTCAGTTATATAAACATATTTTCGCGTTAATACTACTGGGACTCCACCATGCCCAAAGTTGTGCCGGAATACAAGGAACAAGCCCGGGAGAGAATCATCGAACAAGCCCTGAAGATGTTCTCTGAGCGGGGATACCACCGTACAAGAATGACGGACATAGCCAGCGACCTAGGCGTGAGCAAGGGCGCCATATACCAGTATTTCGATAGCAAAGAGCAGCTGTTCATCGAATCGATAAGACATCATGGAGAAAGGAGGGCTAGGGTCGTACGAGGTTTTCTGGACTCGGGTTCTATAAAGTCGATATCCACCGGCGAGTTCTTCGATGAGATGCTCGAGCTACGTCGGGGCAGTCTACCGCTTGGAGTTGATCTTCTTCGGGAAACAGACCGAAACAAGGCTCTGAGGAAGATGTTGGTTGGGGTCACAGAGGGCTGGAGTAAAGGACTCGTGGAGCTGATAGATGAAATGAAGAGCAA
>CAZCKR010000101.1:1466-4178 GCA_964499305.1 uncultured Candidatus Bathyarchaeia archaeon
GTCAGGGGCGACGTTCACCTCCTTCGTGACGCTAGCCACTGGCACGTCAGCCCTTTGGATCGTGCAGGTTACGTTCTCACTGAGGCTGTGGACGCGCGTCGGGTTCCTAAAAGAGACGGATGCCATGACGGGCTGCCCGGTCTCGACGCTGGTCACGGCAGCCCCGTCCAGGCCTCTCCACTCAGAGGAACCGTACAGGATGTGAGGCGCCTCCACCAGGGGGTACCGGGTCGTGGAGAAGGGAAGCCACGTCTCAAGGAACCAGAGGTGGGCCCTGACTCTTCCCCTGACCTCCATCTTCACCTCGCCGGAGTACCGCCCAGCGGCCTCCGTTATCGTGGAACGGAGGGACTGGGTGTCGCCGACCCTGAGCTCCACCCCACGGTCCACCAGGCCCAGGTAGGAGACCTTCTCCTTGGGAAACGTGAACGTCTCCTGGACGAAGACCTCGTCTTCCACCAGCAGCTCGAGCTCCACGTCGGAGACGGAGGGCTGCCGCACAGCGACGGCGCTCAGGGTGACGCTGATGATCCACCGCCTGGCGTAGTCCGGCGTCTCGGTCACCAGCTTGGTCTCGTCGTCTACGGCGGGGAGGGTGATCGCCAGCCCGAAGCCCAGGTCGGGGGCCCCGCCTGTGAGCACGTCCCTGAGGTAAACCGACATATCCTCCTCGCTGACCCTGAAGAGCACCTTGAGGCTCTCCAGCTCATCGTAGCTCGCGTAGAAGCTGCCCAGCTCCCGCCCCGCCATGATGGACATGAAGATGAGCACCAGCGTCAGCGCGCTCACTATGTCGCGCCTCTCTATGGGCCTAGGTTTAGCCATCTCCAAAAGGATGGGAAGCCGCGGAATATAGTATTTGTCGACGCATTGTGGATCGTTCACGTTATACCGGTCTATGGACACTCATGACACCGTGAACAGGGTTGCATAAACTGGGCTCGGTCACCGTGGACAGGGTGAAGACCGGCAGGGACCTGAGGAAGAGCCTAGAAGGGCGGCTCCCCGAATCCGAGGTGCTGCTCATAAAGCCCAACTGGTATAGCCCCCACCCCAGCAACTACACCGACGCAGACGCTCTCCGCATGGTCATGGAGGCCGTCGACGCCAAGGTGATAGTCGTCGAGGGCTACAGCTTGGACCGGCAGGACGGCTCGATGAGCTTCACGGTGGAAGGCGAGAAGGTGGACTGGGGCTGGCTCATACGCAACCCTAGGTGGGAGTGGGTGAAGGAGGAGGGCCGCTGGGACCAGATCCGCTCCCAGGACCGGTGGTTCAGGGACGAACACGGCTTCACCGACCTCTTCATGGAGCACGGAGCCGAGTACGTCAACGTGACAGAGGAGATATGGAGGGGAAACACTGTGGAGAGCCGCAGAGTCAAGAAACGGGTCGAGGAATGGTACCCCGCCGCGTCCACCGAGGAGATCTACGGCTTCATGCCCAGGCGCCTCGCCGCCCACAGCGGGTTCCCCATGGTCAGCCTGAGCCGCGTCAAAGGCTACGGGGGAGAGTACCCCAGCCTCTCGCTGAAGAACATGTTCGGCCTCATACCGGACCCGTTGAGGGCTTGGTGGCATGGCCCCGACAACGCCAGGCTCGACCAGAGCATCATAGACATCACCAAGCTCTACGCCTCGTACTTCAACCTATACGGGGTGAACGAGGCCGTGAAGACCTTCGTCGCCACGGATCCCGAGGGAGAGGTCAAGGCGCCCTGGGGCAGGTACGCGGTGAAGCCGGGCCACGGGCTGGTTGCTCACAGCCCCAACCTCCTGGAGCTGGACGCCGTCACATGCGGCCTCATGGACGTGGACCCCGGGAAGGTGGGCTACCTCCAGAAAGGCGGAGCGGTGTTCACGCCGTACAGCGTCGACGACGTGGAGAGAGCCGAGGCCCTGAGTCGTCATTACCTGTAGCTGTAGCTAAGGACTTTGACAAAAAACAAGAGAAAACTACATAATCTATAAAAAACCCTGCGGAGTATGGATGCTAATTCGGAGAGCCACGTATGGAGCAGCTGATCCACAACGGCGTCATGGTCCCGCCTAGGTACGAGGCCCAGGGGCTGTCGGTGAAGATCAAGGGGAAGGAGCACAGCCTGACCCCTGAACAGGAGGAGCGGGCTATGGCTTGGGCCAAGAAGATTGGCACCCCATACGTCGAGGACCCTGTCTTCGCCGAGAACTTCCACGAGGACTTCAGCGAGCTCCTCGGGTTCGAGGTTCTGCCGGGCGACGTGGACTACTCAGACATATACCGGATTGTTGAGGCGGAGCGGGAGCAAAAGAAGAACCTCAGCAGGGAGGAGAGGAAGCGGCTCGCCGAGGAGCGCAAGGCTGCCAGGGAGGCCAACAAGGAGAGGTACGGGTACGCGCTCATCGACGGGGAGCGCTGCGAGCTAGGCAACTACATGGTGGAACCCAGCAGCATCTTCATGGGCCGTGGCGAGCATCCCTTCCGTGGCAAGTGGAAAGAGGGGCCCCGCCACGAGGATGTGGAATTAAACCTGAGCCCCGACGCGCCCAGGCCGCCTGGCGACTGGAAGGAGGTCACATGGGACCCGGAGAGCATGTGGATCGCCCGGTGGAAGGACAGGCTCACAGGCAAGATGAAGTACGTGTGGCCCCACGACAGCAGCCCCATCAAGCAGAAGAAGGACATCGAGAAGTACGAAAAGGCCATCGAGCTCAGGGAGAACCTGGACAGGGT
>CAZCKR010000101.1:4278-7150 GCA_964499305.1 uncultured Candidatus Bathyarchaeia archaeon
GAGGTGAACAGCAGCGTGGTGAGCCAGTTCCTCGACGAGGTCATGGAGGGCATCACCGCCAAGGTGTTCAGGACATGCTACGCGACGGAGGCCGTGGAGTCCAGGCTCAAGGAGCTGCCCGTGGAGAGAGACGCCCCCGAGTACAGGAAGAAGCACGTGGCCACCCTCGCCAACCTGGAGGCGGCCATCACCTGCAACCACAGACGCACCATACCAAAGACCTGGGAGCAGAGCCTCACGCGGCAGAAGGAGAGGCTGGCGGCCCGGAAGCAGAGGGCAAGGGAGAACCTGCGTAACTACCGTGAACGCATCAGGGACGCCATCGCCAAGTACGAGGAAAGGAAAGCCGGGTACGAGGCGAAGCTGGAGGAAGACAAGAAGAAGCTCGACGAGTACAAGCAGGAGCTCAAGACGCGTGAGGAGGCGGACAAGTCCACGAAGGGGATAAAGAACCGCATCGCCTCCAAGAGAAACGTCATCAGGAACGGCAGGGAACGCATTAAGAACACGAGGGACAAGCACAGGGAGCGGGTCGAGAAGCTAAAGGAGCGGATGGAGACGCGGCGCATGAAGGACAAGCAGATGATCGAGAAAGCCACGCTCCAGATCGAGGCGAAGGAGCTGACCCGGGACTACAACCTGGGCACGAGCCTCAAGAGCTACGTCGACCCCCGGGTCTACTATGAGTGGGGCCGCGACGTGGAATACGACTGGCGCAACTACTACTCGTCGACGCTGGAGAAGAAGTTCAGCTGGGTGGACCCGGAGCCTCAGGAGAATGAAGCAGAGTAGAACAAGGTCCCCGGTGCCTGCTTGAACGTTAAAACTGTTTTCACCCGTGTCCTGCCTCACTGGACCCTCATGAACCTCTGCCTGACTGGCCTGTCCATAGTCTCCGCGGCCATCCTGTATGTCACCAAGACCCTGCTGCCCGTGACGGAGAGCATCCTAGAGTTCACGGTGGTCTCCTTGATCAACATGGTCTTCCTGCTCTACTGGAGCCTCTGGTTCGTCACGGCGGCTCCGCCAATCCTGGGAAGCCTGTATCTGGCTCGGGAGGACCCCGACTACTACAGGTACGCGGTCCAGAACGCCGCCGCGGTCGTCGTGCTCTACGTCCTGAAGATACTCTTAGGGTTCGACGTCTTCTCGGTGGTCGCTTAGCCGCCGCCGATGGGTGGCATCATAGAGACCCTGTCGCCGTCCCTCAGAACGGTGTCGAAGCCGTCCAGGCTCCTTATGTCAACCTTGTTTACCGAGAACATCAGGTAGTCGAGGAGCCTTCCCTTGTCGCCGTACACGTATCCTCGGAACGGGTCGCCGTAGAGGCCGGTGAGGTGGTTGATCAGGACAGTGACGGTGGCGTCTTCGGGCAGGGACACCGTCTCGGCTGTCTTCCCTGCGGCGTCCCTGACCATAGCGTAGTACCTTAACTCCACCTCCAACTCGGTCACCCCACAAACATTATTGGTTCCAGAGTGATCGTGTCACATGAGTTTTATGCCTGAAAAAATAAGCAGGGAAGTACCTGCGGGTCAAACCATCGGACGGCAGCCTGATGGACGAGATGCTGAGAAAATACCATACCCTGATGGAGTGGAGCCCTGAGACGGGGATCCCCCTCAGGGGGACGCTGGAGAACCTGGGGCTAGGATGCGTCGCCGACGACCTGACCTTCTGACATCATATTAAGAGGACCATGCCTCCCAGGGTGATTAGAAGAGCGCCCGCCGCCGTCCTCAGAGTCACCGGCTCCTTGAATAATATTACCGAGGCCAGCATCGCGAGCAGAGGGTAGCTCGCCGCCAGGGAGACGCTGAGCGACACCCCCGACCTGGTTATGGACGCGTAGTAGAAGTAGTGGCCCACGGCGAAGCTTATGACGCCGGCGAGGACATAGTAGGCAGCCGACATGTTCAGCTCCCCGACGCCCAGCCTGCCGGTCAGCGCAAGATATGCGCTGAACATGATCCCCGCAGCGACGCAGCTGTACGCCGTGCCTATTAGGGGGTCTAAACGGTCCCCTGCCATCCTAACCAGCAGCGCCTCGGCTGCCCAGCATACCGCCGCCATCAAGGCCAGTTGCCAACCCTCCAATGCATTCACACTCCCATCAACGAGGCGCCGGGATTCAAGGCTTCTGATCGGCTCGATACCGTTTTATGCCGTATACATCAAGTTGAGTCCATGAAGAACCTTGTTAAGCGAAAGCTGAAGGCGGGCAAGCCCGCGCTGGGCACATGGGTATCAATAGGACACCCCGACGTGACCATGTACCTGGCCGACATGGGGTGGGACTGGCTCGTATGCGACATGGAGCACAGCCCCTACGGCCCCGAGACATACCACTTCATGGTGCAGGGCATGCTCTACGCCCGGGAGCGTTGCATGCCCATGTGCAGGATACCGTGGACGGACCTCATCTGGATAAAGAAGGTCATGGACGCCGGCGCCACAGGCATCGTGTCGCCGCGCATAGAGACCAAGGAGCAGGCCGAGGAGATGGTCAGGCTCATGAAGTACCCGCCGTGGGGTGAGCGAGGCGCAGGCCCCAGGCTCGCCGCGTTCAGGGACCCAGACTACTTCGCGTCCGCCAACGAGGAGACCCTCTGCGTCGTCATGATAGAGACAGCCAAAGGCGTCGAGAACATCGACGATATATTCAGCGTCGAGGGCGTGGACGCGTGCTTCGTCGGGCCCAGCGACCTGAGCCTAGACATGGGGATACACCGCCAGTACACAAACCCCGAGTTCCTGAAGACCCTGGACAGGATCGTGGAGGCGGGCAGGGACCACGGCGTCGCGCCGGGGATGCACTGCTTCACAACGCCCGGCCCCACGAACATCAACGAGGCCATAGAGAGAGGCTTCC
>CAZCKR010000102.1:0-7123 GCA_964499305.1 uncultured Candidatus Bathyarchaeia archaeon
ATGAAATATGCACTCTTCGGCTGTTGGGTTCGGCCCGGCCCACCAACTACTACCTCGAACACCTCCAAAACAGCGTGTGCTGTAAAAAAGGGGAGTCAATGAGCAATGACTAGGAGGCTCTCACTTCAGGAGATCAACATAGACGTCTGCTGAGTCGCCGAACTATGTAATAAAATTTTTACTAAAATATGTTTAACTCGCATGTTTATATTTCAATGAAATAAATACTTTCACGAGTGTATAATATGGGTGGAAAAGAAGAGCAAGAGATCAGTAATCTTGAAGAGGAAGTCTTCAAGGCATTGGATCATCAGATCAGAAGAAACGTGCTTAGATACATTGGCGAGGCCAAAGAAGCCACCTTTACCGAGATTCTAAATACTGTAAACATCCCAGACAGCCCTACTCTATCATATCACCTAAAAACACTCTCACCCTTCGTATTACAAAAAAAGGGAAGATATATTCTCTCACCTGTTGGAAAAGCCGCATATAGTTTGCTATTAAAAACGACGATGTATAACAAGCAAGCACTTTTCATGAAAAAGAAAACTGGCGCCATTATTGGTCATATTGTGCTATGGATCAGTGCGATAGCTGCTGGTTTGGTGATGGGTGTTGATTCGTTCATGACTGCAATTATTCTACCTTCTCTTGCAGCCGCCAGTCTCATGACGATTGAGAAACTTTTTGAGTAAGGCATGTCACGCACAACTTTCATCCTTGCATAGTACATACGAAAGTACGCTTGGTCGACGGTTTCAGTCACAGTGTTTTTCTGTTGGCTAGGTTTCACGTATTTTTTCGTTGAAGATAGAGAACCGCTCCTAGGATGAAGTTGACCCTCGGCACCCTCTGCATGTAGTCGACGTAGGCATCCCCGAACTTCTCGACAAGCCTCCTGTCGGCGTATATGCACTCGACGTACCATGTGACGATCACCACAGCCCCGGCGGCTGTGCTCGCCCAGTGCTGCGTCATAAGCATCATCGAGACGGCTATGAGGATACCTGCGCAGTACTGGGGGTGCCTGAGGACCGCGTATATCCCCGTGTCCACCAGTTCCGTGGTCTCGATGTAGCTCTTCCCTTCAGGCACCCCGCCCTCCTTCTTGAAGGCGTGCATCGGGAGCCACCCGAAGACCCCGGATAGGAACAGAACGGCCCACCCTATGTTGGCCAGCGTGTCCAGGTTCATGTTGTTGTAATGGGTCCACGCCATGTAGAACTGATAAAACATGAGTGGTGTGTAGATCAGGGCGAGACCCCAATCCCTGAGCTCCACGTTTGAACCTCCTTCACCGTGTTTACCGTTTAAGCAATTATAATGTTAACCATATCCAAATTCAAGCCCGTCTATCCATGATAGTATCCATAATCTTAGAGCTACGATGGACCTATGATTCCTCAGTCATTCTTGTATTTCCAGTATTTCTGTATAACACAGAATATTAACCAGAACCCTGTTTCCTACATCCATGGTAGACATCTTACATGTATTGATCCTCGGGTTATCTGTTCTTGGTCTAGTATTCGGAGCACTTGCCTGGAGAAACAGGGAAAGTGGAGATCATGTTGAGATCAACTATAGAGCCTTCTTCGTTCTGGGGATCACTTTCTTACCGGTAGGTGTAACCTTGTCTGCATCGACGGGTAACCCGGGTTTCTTAGGGATGAGCGGCTTGGGGGCGGCCTATCTGGCGATCGGTTTAGCGAACAGGGACAAATGGAAACAGTGAAACAGCTTTTCCCTACTTTTTCCCCACACACACGTTTTGGTATTTACTAGGTTTCTTCTCTATATATGGTGTTGTTCTAGTAATTAGATCATATGTTCTAATCCTTGGCATTATATCAAGCCCACCGGGCATATGGTCTGACTTGAAATGAGTCTCACACAAAGAATCGCAGAGAGAGTCCCTGAAGTAATAAACGATGTAAGCATAGGAGCAAAGGAGCTCATCATAGCCCCAGCCCCTGACATCATATCCCCCGCGGCAAACAACGCCATGTTAACAAACACCCAGATAGCGTTGCTTGGCGTACTGGTCCTCGCCGCAGGCATCGTTGCCTGGAAGGCAGTCCATGTAATGTTTCCTAGGTTAAACCTACTAAACAGGTAACTCTTATCTCCTTTTTCTTTCCACCCTCATTTATAGATGCAATGAAACACGTACAATCCATGATATTACCCTCACATCAATATGCACGATTAACCGTTTTTTTCTTGATCAGGGCTACTGAACCCTCTGACGGGGCATAGAATATCTCGACAATGTAACTGTCTCTGGGTACCATATCAACCATCCTGCCTACGCCCATGAAGCCGACGTTGTGGACGAAGACCCCGGTCCCGTCGTGCATGAGGAGCGACGAGTTCTCCCAGTCGCTCACCGCCTCCCTGAAGGATTTGCCTCCGTCGATGAAGATCAGGTCCATCATGGGTAACGTCTTGGCGGCCTCGGGGAGCGTGTCCATGGTGTCGCCTTCGATGAGCCTGTACCTGCACCCCGTGTCATCCAGCCTCCGCCCGACTCGGCTGGCGCTATGGTGTGAGAAGAAGTCGAAACCGTGGTACTCCACCTCGTGGGGGGGCGCGTTCTTTATGGCGGCCTCGACCATGCTTCTCGCGTTCTCGCCGTTGTAGACCCCGATCTCCAGTATCTTCCTGCAACGGTTCTCGCGGATGAACTCGTTCAGATAGGGATGCGATCCATACCAGGGCATGACACTTGCTCACCTCATATGAAAGGCATCGCATGGGAATAACGTTTTGAATGGCTCACTTCTAGTAACCATCTTTTCAGTTCCAGAGCATCTAACGTCTGATCCTGTCATTTAGGGTAATTTGTCATTGTTAATGTTATAATTAACCGTAACAAGTAATGGATGGTGTGCATCGTTGCCTTTTGGTTATAATGGGAAAAGACTCGTAGTTGATCTTACCAACATGGAGATCCGATCCGAGGAACCGGATGATGTCTGGTATCGTAAGTTTTTGGGCGGCATGGGCTCCGTGGCCTATCATCTCCTGAACACGGTTGAGGCGCACGCTGACCCTCTGGGGCCCGACAACGTGCTCGTCATGTCCACCGGGGTAATCACCGGGGCTCCGTTCTCGGGGAGCGGACGCAACGCCGTGGGAGGAAAGTCTCCGCTGACCGGAGGCTTCGGGGAGGCAGACGCAGGTGGGTTCTGGAACGCGGAGCTGAAACACGCGGGGTTCGACGAGATCGTCTTCAAAGGTAAAGCCAGTGAGCCGGTGTGGCTCTGGATAAACGATGGGGAGGCCGAGCTGAGGGACGGTTCGTCTCTCTGGGGCCTAGAGGTCGGGAAGTGCCAGGACGAGATGAGGGAAGCGACGGGGGAGCCCCAGGCTAAGACCGCTCTCATCGGCCCAGCGGGGGAGAGGATGGTCCGCATAGCTTGCGTTATCAACGATCTGAGCCACGTGGCTGGGAGGAGCGGGATGGGGGCGGTCATGGGGTCCAAGAACCTCAAAGGGGTGGCCGTGAGAGGGAGAAACCCTCCAAAGCTCGCAGACCCTGACCGGGTGAAGGAGCTGGCCCGGTCCCTGGTGAAGAGGGTGGAGACCGAAGCTAGGGGCCTCCACGAGTACGGCACGGGGGCTGCAATGGATGCGTACGCCAAGACTGGTAACCTCCCGACCCGTAACTTCAGGGACGGTGACTGGCCTCACGCCAAGGAGATCGACGCCATTGCCATCAAGGAGAGGCACAGGGTGGGCATGGGCACGTGCTACAGCTGCGCCGTGAGATGTAAGAAGGAGGTGGAGCTAGTTGAGCCTTACAGGGTGGAGAGAAGGTACGGGGGCCCGGAGTACGAGACCCTGGGTTCCCTGGGCTCCGACTGCGGGGTCTCTGACTTGGCCGCCATCTGCAAGGCGAACGAGCTCTGCCAGAGGTACGGCATAGACACCATAGGGACCGGCACCACCATAGCCTTCGCCATGGAGTGCTACGAGGAAGGCATAATAGACGACGAGACCACAGGCGGGATCAAGCTGGAGTTCGGCAACGCCGAGGCCATGCTCAGGACCGTCGAGCTCATCTGTAAGAGAGAGGGAATCGGCGACGTGCTGGCTGAAGGCAGCAGACGCGCCTCGGAGGTCTTCGGGGAGGAGTCACGGAAGTACCTCGTGGAGGTCAAGGGGCAGGAAGCCCCCATGCACGAGCCCAGGCTGAAGAGGGGGCTCGGCCTCGGGTACGCGGTGAGCCCCACCGGGGCCGACCACTGCCACAACCTACACGACACGATAATGAACGCCAGGAGCTATGACAGTTTGAGGCCCCTGGGCATTTACGAGGAGGTGCCCGTGTACAGCCTGGGCCCGGACAAGGTCCGGCTGTTCATGAGCCAGATGCAGATGAGGGTACTCGCCAACTGTCTCACGGTGTGCCAGTTCCCGCCGTGGAGGTTCTCGGAGTACAGGGACCTGGTTGAGGCCGTCACGGGCTGGGACGTCTCCATGCACGAGTTGGTGCAGGTGGCGGAGAGGACGCTGGCCCTCGCGAAGATATTCAACCTGAGGGAAGGGTTCACGAAGGAGGACGACTGGCTGCCGCCGCGGTTCTTCCAGCCCCAGACGTCGGGCGCGTTGAGCGAGACCAGCGTGGACCCCGACGTGCTCAGGAAGGCCGTGGACACGTACTACGAGATGATGGGCTGGGACGAGGACGGGGCCCCCACCGAAGGGACGTTGTATAGGCTGTCCATCGGGTGGGCGTCCCAACACCTTCAGTAGGGCACCTGTGTAAGCCTCAACAAATTTTTTTGGGCTGATGGTTGGGAGATGATTAAAGATGCCATTATTCTAATCAACCCACGGTGCGTGGCTTTGATGTGTTAACCATCTTCTTCGAGCCCCACGCCGCGTCCGTGGACAACGAGGCGGGGCTCGCGTCGGGGCACCACGACGCGGAGCTATCCATGAGAGGCAGAGAACAGGCGTCCAGAGACAAGAGGCCGAGGCTCCTACCCCTAGGGGTCACCCACGTCTACACCTCGGACACCCGGAGGGCGTACGAGACGGCCCGGATCGTCTGGGGGGGCACCGGGACCCCCATCACCCAGGACCCCAGGCTCAGGGAGTGCGACTACGGCGACATGACGCGGAGACCCAGAGGCGTGGTGTCCGAGGCCCGAGGCGACGCGGTGGACACGCCGTTCCCCAACGGCGAGAGCTACAGCCAGATCGTCGAGCGGGTGAAGAGCTTCCTAGACGAGGCGGCGGCGAGGCACAGGGACACAGGCATTTTCATCGTCGGGCACTTCGCCACACTCGTAGCTCTTGAGTACCTGTTAAACGGGAAGCCCATCAGAGAGACCTTCAAACTAGACTACAACGAAGTAGACTTCCCTCTCACCTACACGGTGGACGAAGACAACTGGAGCCAGAGGCTCCACGGGTAACTCGGACGCCCTCCTAAAAAAACGCTTATTCCATGTAACCAAGAACATCAACCCTGGCGCAGAATTTTTTCACAGATTACAAGTAACTTGAAACAAACCCCCAACAAGCCCCCGATCGAGCCCAAAACGCTTATTCCACATAACACGGCCAGTGAGTCTCTCTCTACCGCCAACAGCGATGACCTTAGCGAGGACTAATCATCAAATCTACAATGGAGTAAATCGAATGTATGCGCTTTAGGATTATGTTTGAGCCCCGCAAGCGCTTCGTGGTATCCAGGGCTTAAGCTAGCTCTGAGGCTGACCTGTCTGCTTTCTTCCAGAACGTGTTGTCCAAAACCCCACCCCAACACACCCCTTTAAATGCATTCACTCCCTAATGTTATGTGCAGGATTCTTCGCCGAGCCACGCCCCAGGTGTGGAGGCAAGCACCACGCAGTGAAAAAAATGACATATACGCAGGGAGAACCCGAGACACGCCGCCAGGTCCTTCTCGATGGGATAAGCCAGAACCTCAACTACACGGAGATAGCCGTCCAGCTTGGAGTTAGACGAGGCGACCTACTTAAAGACGTCAAAGCCATGCGCCGAAGCAGAGACCCCGACCTACGTGACGCTCAGCGCGTCGGCCAAGCCAAGGTCGACGAAGAGAAGCGGTCTACCTCTAAGAGACGCGAGGAAAGGTTCTATAACATGACTGGCATGACGCTCCACGAGAAGTCGTTCCAAAACATGGTATACTTCTATAAACCCGAGCTAATGACCATCTTAAAAAGCGAGGACCGTGAGGCCGCCATCAGAAGCCTCTCCAAGAGCACCCGTCGAACACTGATGCATAACGGCATACTCACAAAGAGGAACCGGCCTGAGATCACTCAACAAGCCCGAGACCAGCTTCTATAGTCAATAAAAACCGAGTCCCCGCGCGTGCAATAAATATTATTTACTAAAAATAAGCAAAAAAATGACGATTACTTGTGTACTGCGCGCGATATTATAAGAACATGATTATGCGTGACTGAAGTATTCTCTGAGTATTGAAATCCAGTTACTCCATGTGACCCGCCCAAAAAACCAAAAAAAAACGGCCGCGTGGCGCCGGCCCAGAGACAAAGCCGACGAGAAGCGACCCGCCCACCCGAAACGCCCCATAACTCCATGAACAGCCCCGTCCTTCACGAAAACCCACCCATATAAAAGGCGCCCCCCTAACTGGGTGGATTTGGTATCAACTTGGGTAAGAGACTGGTGAAGAACGAGGGAGACCTCCGCAAGGGGATGATGTACCCCAACAAGAACGACATACTCGGCATAGTGACAAAGAACTACGGCCAGACACGGATGAACGTAAAGTGCCAGGACGGCGAGACACGCATGTGCCGGGTAAGAGGCAAGATGAAGAAACGGAGATGGGTACGGGAAGGAGACATCGTCCTCGTGAGCCCATGGGGCTTCCAGTCAGAAGAGAAAGGCGACATCATCTTCCGGTACACGAGCAACCAGGCCTACTGGCTGAGGGAACACGACTACCTCAACATAGAGGCCTAGCACACACTCCGGGACGCCGACCCATACATAGATAGTAAACATAATCTACGGCAACCTCCACGTCCAAGCCTCAAAAGATGAAAGAGAATTCTTTTCCCCATATTACAGGTAACCTGTAACAGCCCCGGAAAACGCTTATTCC
>CAZCKR010000103.1:0-4015 GCA_964499305.1 uncultured Candidatus Bathyarchaeia archaeon
GCGTTCCTGTAGAAGATACGAGCGAAGCCCTCGGCGATGACTGCTGATACCCCTGAGTTTTTGAGGGCGATGGGTGCGTGCTCCCTGCTACTACCCAAACCAAAGTTTCTTCCTCCGACAACCACGTCGCCTGGCCGGACCTTCCCTGCGAACTCGGGGTCTATGCCCTCCATGGCGTGTCTGCTCATCTCGTCGGGGTCCGTGAGCTCCAGGTAGATGCCGGGCAGGATGAAGTCGGTGTTCACGTCGTCACCGTAGTTCCATGCCTTGCCTTTAATCATCCTCTAAGCCTCCCTGGGGTCAGTTATGACCCCCGTCAACGCGCTTGCCGCCGCTGTGGCAGGGCTGCAAAGATATACTTGGCTCTCTGTGCTTCCCTGCCGTCCCTTGAAGTTGCGGTTGCTGGTGCTGAGTCCAACCTCCCCGGGGGCCAGTATCCCGTGGTTGCCGCCGAAGCAGACGCTGCAGCTGGGGTTGCACACCACGGCTCCCGCGTCCATCAGCGTCTTGATGATCCCCTGACTGTTCGCGGCGTCGTACACCTCGTAGCTGGCGGGCGTAGCTATGACCCTGACATCGGGGTGTATCCTCTTACCCCTCATTATCTCGGCTGCGACCTGCAGGTCCTCGAGCCTACCGTTGGTGCAGCTCCCTATGAAGACCTGATTCACAGCCTTCCCGGATACCTCCGTGACGGGCTTCACGTTGTCCACGGCGTGGGGGCAGGCCACCTGAGGCTCAAGAGATGTGCCGTCGATCTCCAGGGTCTCCTTGTACACGGCGTCGGGGTCGCTGTAGACCGGGGTGTAACCGTGCTTCACCCGTCCCTCTAGGAACCTGAAGGTCTTGTCGTCCGGCTCCACGATGCCGGTCTTGCCTCCCAGCTCTATGGCCATGTTGCAGAGGGTCATCCGGGCTCCCACGCTCATGTCCCTGACGGTGGAGCCCGTGAACTCCAGGGAGCAGTACGTGGCGCCGTCCGCGCCCAACTCCTTCGCGGTCTTGAGTATGACGTCTTTGGACATGACTCTCGGGCCGAGCCGCCCCTCAGCGTTGACCCTGATGGTCTCCGGCACCTTGAACCACAGCTTCCCTGTGCCTATGGCGGCGCCCATGTCGGTGCTTCCTATGCCCGTGGCGAAGGCCCCGAAGGCGCCGTGGGTGCAGGTGTGGCTGTCGGCGCCGACCATGAGCCTCCCCGGGTAGACGTGTCCCTTCTCCGGGATGACCTGGTGGCAGACCCCCACGTTGATGTCGTAGAAGTGCCGGAGGTTCTGCTCCTTGGCGATCTCCCTGCACTCCTTGTGGAGCGACGCGTTGGTAATGTTGGTGGCTGGGGCGATGTGGTCCAGAAGGATGGTTACCTTGTTCCTGTCCCAGACCTTCTCGATGTCCATGTCGTACATCGCGTAGAAGGCGAGGGCCGCCGTCAGGGCCGGCATGAACGCGAAGTCTATCTCCGCCTTCACTATCTCCCCGGGGTGAACTTCATCGAGATCGCTGTGGCTGGCCAGTATCTTCTCGGCTACTGTGCTCATGCTATGCGCCCTTCTTGTCCAGCAGCCTGTTCATGCCTTTGAGTATGGCCTCGACGCTGGCCATGACGGTGTCCCCGTTGACGCTGTTGGCGGTGATGAGCTTCTCGCCCTGCCTGACGGCTACGGTGACGTCGGCGACGGCGTCTGTGCCGCCGGTGATGGCCTTCATCATGAACTTCTCCAGGGTGAAGTCGGCAAACCCGTTGACCACGTTCCTTATGGCGTTGATGGCGGAGTCGATGGGTCCGTTGCCGGTGCCGCTGCCTATCATCTCGTTGCCGTCCACGTTCAGGGTGACGCTGGCCGTGGGCACGATGTTGTTCCCCGTGACCACCAGGAGTTGCTGGAGCTTCACCCTGTCCTCCTGCCTAAAGTCCATGATGTTCTTGGTTATGGCGTAGAGGTCGGTGTCGGTGACCAGCTTCCCGGTGTCGCCCAGGGTCTTCACCTCCCGGGCTATTGTCTTCAGCTGCTCCTCGCTGGGCTCGAAACCCATGTCAGTGACCATCTTGAATATGCCGTGGCGGCCCGCGTGCTTTCCCGCGACGACCCGGCTCTTCTTGCCGACGAACTCGGCGGACATGATCTCGTAGTTACCGCGGAACCCTAGTAGACCGTGGACGTGTATACCCGCCTCGTGGGAGAACGCGTTGTCCCCGACGATGGGCGTGGACGGAGGCATATATACGCCGCTCAGACGCTCCACCAGGCTGCTGGTCTCGGCTATCTTCTGGTAGTTAAGCCCCGTCTCTATCTCGTACTGGGCTGCCAGGCTGAGCGCCACCTCCTCGAGGGATGTGTTGCCTGCCCGCTCACCCAAACCGTTGACGCAGACGTGTATCTGCTCTGCGCCGGCCTCCACCGCCGCCAAGCTTGTGGCTGTCGCCTGGCCAAGGTCGTTGTGGGCGTGGGCGCTGAGCGGAGTGTCCACGGTCTTCTTCAGCTCCTTGAAGAACTCGTAGGTGACCCTCGGAGTCATTACGCCGACGGTGTCCGGTATGTTCAGCATCTCGGCGCCAGTCTCCGAGGCAGCGATACATACCTGTTTCAGGAACCCCATATCGGTCCTTGTCGCGTCCTGCGGGCTGTACTCGACCCTGACGCCGTGGTCCTTGGCGTACTCGATGCCCTCCACGGTCTGGCGCATGACTTCCTCGCGGGTGGTGTTCATCATGTGTTTGATGTGGAGGTCGCTGGTGCTGATGAATATGTGGATGTAGGGCACGTCGCAGTCCAGCGCGCGGTCTATGTCGCTCTTCAGGGGCCGCGCCAGTGCAACTATGGTAGAGTCGAGCCCCAGGGCGGCGATCTTCTTCACGGCCTCGGTTTCCCCCCTGCTGGTTATGGGGAAACCGGCCTCTATCTTGGGCACCCGCAGCTCGTCCAGCTGGTGTGCGATTAGTATCTTCTCGTCTATCGTGTACGTGACTCCGGGCATCTGCTCCCCGTCCCTCAGGGTGGTGTCGAAGAGCCACACCTTCTCGGGGAGGTTCATCTCTATCTCCGGCACGTAGTCGCTCATGTAGAACTCTTTATCCGACAAATCCTGCACCAGGTTTTCATATGCAAAGCCGTTATCGGTTATAAGCAGTTTGAGCAACACATGTTACGGATGCGCCCTATAATGCTAATATAAAAAAATTGGGTGGTTAGATGCTGTACTCAAGTATGCCCCGCTGGATGAGCAGATAGATCAGGACGGCGCTTATCACGAACTCGGGCAGCATGTAGCTGCCGTTGTAGACGGCGCTGTACACGTAGGTCCCAAGCTCGGGCGGCGCGTACTCGCCGAAGAAAACGACGCCGCTGACGAAGTATGCCAGGAACCGCGCCATCAAGGATGCTGCGACGCCCACAATTGGGCTCTTCTCGAAGAACCCTGCCAGCCCTAGGCAGGGGTAGGCGACGGAGTAGTCCAGCATGACGTGCGCCAACGTTAACCCGTATCCGCCAAGGAACAGTTGCACGATGCCGAAAACCGTCCCGGCGAAGACACTGATCCTTGGCCCCTGTCGGAGAACTATCAATAGTATGGGCACCATGCTGCCCAGAGTGATTGAGCCTCCTTGGGAAGCTGGTATATAGGTTTTCCTAGTTCTAGCTGATGCATGATAATCGAGAGTGTAAGGCTTCAATCTTTCGATGAAGACATATGCAGCTAGGTAATCTCAGCCCCGTGCCCAGTTATGTCCTTGGTCGTGATGATCTAGACGTCCGGATATTTCTCAATGTAGTTAAGGCGCCGGTAATCATCTCGCCTATCTGTTCCTTCGCGACCCTCTTGGCTTGCACGACATTTACAATCCTTCCCTCGTACATGATAGCTATCCGGTCACTCATGCCTAGGATCTCGTCTAGGTCCTCGGAGATAAGAAGGATCGCCTTACCCTCGTCCCTCTTCCCCATCAGTTTCCGTCGGATAAACTCCTGGGAACTTATGTCAAGGCCGGACGTGGGTTTGTCCGCTATGAGAAGTT
>CAZCKR010000103.1:4115-5551 GCA_964499305.1 uncultured Candidatus Bathyarchaeia archaeon
CTGATCGACAGTTCGGGCATTACGCCCCTCCCCATCCTGTCCTCGGGGATGTAGCCGACCCCCAGCGCCCTGAGGTCCTTGGGCGAGAGGTTCGTCACGTTCTTTCTCCTGATGAGCACCTTCCCCGCGGGGGCCTTCCTGAGGCCCACGATCACGTCCACAAGCTCCTCCTGACCGTTTCCGCTTACCCCAGCGATACCCAAGATCTCTCCTTCTCTGACCTCGAAGGACACACCCTTCAGGGTTAGGACTCCTGCATCGTTGTAGGCCTCTAACTCCTCCACCTCAAGGAGCCTTTCACCTTTCTTGGACTCCGATCTCTCTATGTCGAATAGTATGTCTCTGCCAACCATCATCCGGGCAAGATCCTTGACTTCGACGTTACCGGCTTTTATGGTGTCCACGACTCTCCCCCGCCTTAGGATGGTTATCCTGTCGCTGATCTCCAACGCCTCAGGAAGCTTGTGGGTGATGAAGATCACAGAGATGAAGCCCTCCCCTGTCATCTCCTTGAGAGCCATCATGAGCTCCTCCTTCTCGTGAGGGAGGAGCACCGAGGTTGGCTCGTCCATGACGAGGACCTTAGCCCTCTGGTAGAGGGTCTTGAGGATCTCCACCTTCTGCTTCCCGCTGGCGGGGAGGTGCTCCGGCCTGGCTTCGAGGTCAACCTTCAGGTTGAACCTATCCTCGAGCTCGATTATTTCCCCCTTTGCCCTCTCCCTGTCCAGGAACGGCCCTCGGGTCGGCTCCCGTCCCAGTATGATGTTATCGAGAACGGTCTGGCCCGCCACTAGGGTGAAGGACTGGTGTATCATCCCGATACCCAGGTCTATAGCCTCTTTGGGGGCACCTATCGAGACCTTCTGTCCGTTGACCCGGATCTCCCCTTCATCCATCCTGTAGAGGCCATATAGAATGTTCATCAGCGTCGTCTTCCCCGCCCCGTTCTCCCCGAGGATACTGTGGATCTCCCCTCTCCTCAGGTCGAAGTCGACGTGGTCGTTGGCCACAACCTCGGGGAATCGCTTCGTGATGCCCCTCATCTCAAGGACGGTCCCGCCATCCGTGGCGCCGAGATCATTCACGGAG
This sequence comes from uncultured Candidatus Bathyarchaeia archaeon, assembly GCA_964499305.1. GTDB lineage: Archaea > Thermoproteota > Bathyarchaeia > TCS64 > TCS64 > RBG-16-57-9. The sequence continues at coordinate 5,205 of CAZCKR010000103.1, forward strand.
CATCACCAACACACCCTCTCACAAGCCTACTCCCTGTCATAGTGAACCCCCAGAGCGGAGGGCATCCCGGCCTTCTTCCCCATCGCGCCCGCTACGGCCAGGGCTACGATGACCCCGAAGTGGGGTATGATGACCACGAACTCGGGGGGGATGAATGTAAATCCCGCAACTTGGAGCCTAGTCTGGACGCCGATGAGGAAAGTGAAGAAGAGGGAGCCCCAGAAGACCCCTGATGTCTTCCACCTCCCGAACAGGATGAGCGCGAAAGCCGTCCACCCGTACCCGGCCACTAGGTTGTAGGTGAACCCTTGCAGGATGACGAGGGAGAGATAGGCCCCCGCCAGCCC
>CAZCKR010000103.1:5651-6914 GCA_964499305.1 uncultured Candidatus Bathyarchaeia archaeon
TTGTTGGCCCCCATCGCCCGAATCTCGTAACCCAGCACTGTCCTGTTCAGCAGGATGTAGGTGGCTAGAACCAAGGCAAGGGCGACCAGGAACATCGAGTTTAACGGTGAGATGATGAAGGGGAGTCTCGTCTCTGGGGGGATCATAGCGGTCCGGGGGTAGAGCCCCACCCCCCAGTTCCAAGGGCCATCTATGAGGTACTGTAATACGGCGAAAGCAACGAAGTTCTGCATCATTGTGATGACCACCTCGTTGACATCCCATCTCGCCTTGAGGAAGGCGGCAAACGCCCCATAGATGCCACTAGCAAGGAAGCTACCTGCGAGGGAGAAGACTATCGCCAGCGGAGGCGGTAGGTCAAGGAAGAGGCATGTCCCAACCGTCACAATCGCACCTACGACGATCTGCCCTTCTCCCCCGATGTTCCAGATCCCGCTCTTGAAGGCCACCAGCAACCCGAGGGTGGAGATGAGGATAGGCGTGGCCCGGGCTAGAGTCTGCAGTACGCTGTCCAATGATCCTACTGTCGAGCTGAAAAAGAGGGCGAAGATCTCAACGAGGTCGATCCCCATGGAAAGGCTCGTCAACAGGAAGATGGTTGAGACCGTCAATGCAATTATGCCCGTGATGTAGAAGGCGGATCTCATCAGGTTCCTCAGGGATTCTCACTCCATCTCCTAGATCAAGGGGTGCTTCAGCGTTTTTTACCGAGCCACCCTGGATTCACCATTCATCTATCAGCGACACTTCGACCGTCCCGTTTAAAATCTTTTCACGCAGATCCTCTGCGAACTCTTTCACTTCCTCGGACACCATGTTCCCGAATGTCGGGATATCCAGGGACCTGTCTTCAAGGGACAACGACATCTCGTAGTTCTCGGCTCTGAACTCGTCGAAACGATCTTTCGTGATGGCGTCGAAGACCTCGTCAAGCAACACGTCCCACACCCAGCACGTGCACCCAATCATTGTGTCGGGGTGCTCGGAGACGATGTCCCGGTACTCCTGTATCGAGTAGATGCCCTTCTTCTTTGCCTCGAGTGTGCCAGACTCGTCGTCCATCCCTACGAATACTATGTCGCATCCTGCCTCAGCCAGGCTCGCTACGCTTTCTCTGGTCTTGATGGGGTCAACGTAGGCCCCAATGACAACTCTGAGGACCTCGATCTCCTCGTTGACATAGTGTACACCTGACCTGAAGGCAGCGCTCATGAGCCGGGTATCCCTGGGGCCGGCTATCGCCTGGACCACCCCGAGCTTGTT
>CAZCKR010000104.1:0-2847 GCA_964499305.1 uncultured Candidatus Bathyarchaeia archaeon
ACCCAGAGCCCCATGAACGCGCTCCTCGGCGACATTTCCCACAAGGACACGGTGGGCGTCACCTACGGCGTCAACTTCACGCTGAAGTACGGCGTCGGGTTCTTCACCCCCGCCATCGCGGGTTGGCTCGCCGTCAACTACTCTCTGAACCACGTGTTCTACTTCTTCGCTGCGCTGAGCGCGGCGGCGTTCCTGGTCGCCACGCTCATAAAAGAGAGGTAGCTAGAGGCGCCGGGAGACCTCTCCCAGCTCCTTGTAGAACCTTGTCTTCCTCAGCGCGTCGGGGTCGCCCAGGGCCTCCTCGACCTCTTCGTCGTATGCGACTGAGACCAGGTATTCGAGGCCGAGCCTCTCGACATCTTCCCTGACGTAGGCCAGGGGCTTCATGACCATGTTCTCGCAGACTCCTATGATGGGCACTCCCAGGTCTTTGAGGAGGACGAGCAGCCTCCGCACCGACTGGAACGCGACCCTGCTGGGGGTCGTGGCCACGATGAACTCGATCCCGGGTATGAGCCTGATGGTGTCGAGGGTGGCGTCGCCGATGCCGGGGGGCATGTCTATGACGAGGTAGTCAAGCTCTCCCCACCTCGTTATCGCGAGGAGCTCTATTATGGCGTTGGAGACGTCCTCACCCCTGAGGGGTGTGGGCTCGTCGACGCTGTAGTAGGTGATGCTCATGTACCTGAGGCCGTGGGCCATGGGGGGCACGATGCCGTACTCCTCCTCGGGGTACAGGCCCTCTACGCCGAGGATGACGTGGGTGGCTGGGCTCGTGAAGTCTAGGTCCAGGAGGCCCACGCTGTGGCCCCTGTCCCTGAGGCTCAGGGCGAGGGCCGTGGCTATCATGCTTTTGCCGACGCCGCCCTTGCCGCTGCTGACGGCGATTATCCTGCGTACATTCTGGAATCTTTTCTCGATGATGGCTATCCTGGGGTCACTCATCGCCCTTGACCCCTTTTATGGTGGCTAGCCAGACGCCGCGGCCTTCCGTTACCTCGAAGTCGGGGCTTCCGCACTCGTTGCACCTTATATAGACGTGGGCCATCTCGGGGACGAAGTGGATGGCCTCGCTGACGTCCTCTGTCATGCCCTCGCTGGTGAAGTCCCACTCGTTTCCGCAGTTCCTGCACTTGAACCTGGCTGGCTGGCTCTTGAGTACGAACTTGGCGTTCTCGAAGAGCGGCGTCTTGAGCTGCTCGAAAGCGAACTCCAGTACTTCGTGCTCTACTTGCTGGAGCTCGCCGACCACGACGACGACCTCCGTCACCTCTGTGATGCCGTTTTCCTCCGCGAACCTTGTGGCTGTCGCTATGACGCCTTCGGCTAGCGCCCATTCATGCATGGGGCTTGTTGCGCCGCGGATGCTTTTAGGTGTTACTAAGGTTGTCTCCGGTAACATGGAGGCGGTGTAAACCTTCTCTGAGCCTTGGTAATCACAGGAATATTATACTGGTTCCTCGGTAACACGTCTGAGGGCTTATGGTTGGTGTTTCACGTTTCAGCGTCTCGGTGGACCCTGAGCTGCTTGAGGAGTTCGACAGGACCATAGAGGGCCTCGGCTACAACAGGTCGACGGCCGTCCAGGTGGCGATGAGAGGTTTCCTCTCAGAACATAAATGGGGTGAGGGGGAGGGCGAGGTCGCAGGGGCGATCACTATGGTATACGACCACCACGTGAGCGGCTTGGTGGAGGAGCTCAACCATTTGCAGCACGAGCACCTGGGTATAATATCGTCCTCGACCCACGTCCACATGGATCACGATAACTGTCTAGAGATATTGGCGGTCAAGGGCTCCGCGTCTCACATAAAGAGCCTTGCAGGGTCTTTGGCTGTCACCCGGGGCGTTAAGCAGCTTAAGCTGTCGATACTCGAGAAATAATCCAGTAATCCAATTTCATGGTTCCAGCCCTTCATAACCAAGCTTGAACGAGCATTACACATGCAGATCAAGGTGACGCGGAAGTCTGTTGCAGGCATCATCACTGTAATCATTTCCCTGTTTACACTCTCAGTGATGTACCACGGCATAAGGACGGGAGTAGGGGTCATTCCCGGCTTCAGCTTCCTACTCTGGACCCTAATCGCGCTGGCCTACTCCATCCACGAGGAGATAACCGAGTACGTGAAGGACAACCATACCAAAGTGACAGAGCCACTGATAGCCAACATAGAGGCGATGAAGACCAACATTTTCGAGACGGCAAGACGAGACCCCATACAGCCACTCTCTCGCATCTGGGGCAACACAAGGAACAGGCTCAGGCAGAGCCTCCTCGCCCGCCTCTACCAACTAATCCAAGCCCTGGAGAACCCGGACGACACCAAGCCACCCAAAAATCCCTAACCAATAAAAACCACGGCCACGATAGCAACAGGAACATGAACAACTACCTCGAGGAGCTGAACAACACCGGGAACAGCCTGATGATCTACAGAGGCGGCCGCCTCATATTTCAGAGCGCAAGCAAAGGCATCCGACCCCACCTGGAGGCCATAGAGACGCACGGAGAAGCCCTCCACGGCACGTTCATGGTGGACAAGATAGTAGGCAGAGCCGCCGCCCTCCTAATACTCTACAGCGAGGCAGCCGAGGCACACGCGCAGGTGCTCAGCAGGCTAGGCAAACAGGTTCTAGACCAGCAAGGCCTACCGACCATGTACGAGGAGCTCGTCGACCACATAAAGATGAAGGACGGGAGCATCTACTGCCCCTTCGAGCGCATGGTCCAGGACATCAGCGACCCCGCGGAGGCATACGCCGCCATCGTCGAGAAGATGAACAGCTTCAACGCTCGGCCCGCTTCATAGAGAGCACCGCGGGGATGGCGCCGAGGTTAAGAGC
>CAZCKR010000104.1:2947-4629 GCA_964499305.1 uncultured Candidatus Bathyarchaeia archaeon
GACGAAGCTCACCACCAGCAGCCCGTAGGCCGCCAGCATCGGGATGCGCCTCCCGATGGAGTCGCTGATCCTGCCGGCGGGGAACCTCGACAAAGTGTTGCTGAACCCCCTCACGGTGAAGAGTAGGGCGACAGTTGACTCGCTTATCCCGAGCCGCTGCACCGCGTAGATGCTGAAGAGGGCGATGAAGATGGCCTGCGCCGCGCTGAAGGACGCCCTGCAATAGCTGAGAAGCATCACGTTCCTGTTCCCGAGTATCATCCTCAGGGACTCCACAGTTCCCACCTCGGGCCGACCCTCAGCCGAGGCAGCTCTCCTCGGCACCGTCGGGGCTAGGAACACTAATAGGAGGATGCCTGCCGCCGGGAACAGGGCGGAGAGGTAGAACAGCTGAGAGTAGCTCATGACGTTGACCAGGTAGCTGCAGAGGGCGGGTCCGAGCAGCATCCCGAAGCCGAGGAAGGTCAGGTACCTCCCCATGGCGTCCCCCTGCCTGTCCGCGGGGGCCGCGTCGCTCACCGTGGACATGGCCGTCTGGTTGAAGCCACCGTTCGCCACGCTGAGGTAGACGGTGATGAGCAGCACCTGGGTGAAGCTCCTGGCGTGGGCGTAGAGCAGCGAGCTGGTGGAGCTGATGAACAGCCCCAGCAGCAGCATCCTGAGCCGGCCTATCCTCTCTGCGATGACGCTCATGGGGATGCGTATAACCAGGGGGATGAAGCTCATCAGGCTGAAGAGCATCCCCACCTGCACCACGGAGGCCCCCAGCCCGGTGACGTAGAGGCTGAAGACGGGCTGGGTCACCGTCCAGCTGAGGACGAAGTTGGTGGCGGCCAGCATCAGCGCGTATAGCCGCCTGTCGTAACCGCTCACCCCCAGCTTCCCCCGTTTACCGGGGCACCTCTCTGTCGAGTCGAGATAAAGGTTTGGTTTAGGAAGAATTTAAGAACCCCTGTACACAGTTGATAGGATTCACCACGGAGCGAAACGGCCTATGGAAAAGCTCGTAGAGTTGGCGGGTCTCATCGCCGACGACGGCCTGAGGGAGAAGGTGCTGGAGTTCCTCAGGGACCCCCCGACGGACCTCGATCAGCCGGCTCTCCCCGTCGGGGTCTGCCCGGCTGGGGCCTACCAGCATCACAGCTACAGGGGCGGCCTCGTGGAGCACACCGTCAGCGTGGTCAGGCTCTGCGGGAGCCTCTGCGATGTAGTGGAGGAGCAGTACGGCGGCCTCGTCGACCGCGACCTGGTGCTGGCCGGCGCCATACTCCACGACATCATGAAGGTCTACTGCTACGAGGAGACCGGGGCCGGAGGGTTCAGGACCAGCGAGTTCGGCGGCCTCGTGGACCACCTGAGCCTCATGATCGCCGAGATGTACAGGCGGGGGCTCCCCCTCGACCTCGTGCACGTCGTCGCGGGCCACCACGGCGACGCCGGCCCCACCAAGCCCAAGACAGTGGAGGCCCTCATCGTCTCCGTGGCCGACCAGGCGGACAGCGACCTCAACGGCAAGCTACTGCGTGCGGCCGAGTACCTGCTCAGGAGAAGCGGCGTATCCAGGCCGGTTCTGGGCAGCGCCAAGGAGGCTCTGGACGTGGTTCAGGTGAAGAGCCTGGAGGGCTGGGAGGGGCTGCGTCGGATGCTCGACGGCGAAAGTTAGACGATAAAATATTGTACCC
>CAZCKR010000104.1:4729-6813 GCA_964499305.1 uncultured Candidatus Bathyarchaeia archaeon
TAGCCTCCAACCTCCCCGAGGCCGTGATGACCCTGTTCATGATCGCGAGCCCGCACCTCAGGGAGGTGGCCATACTGACGGTCCTCCTGGCCTCCGCGTTCAACGGGCTGCTCCTAGGCATCTTGGTAATCATGGTGACGTACAGGGGCGGCGTCGTGGAGATACCGAAGAAGGCGCTGGAGCACGACGTTGAGCTCATGAGGGTAACCATCGCGTTCTGCATGATCGTGTTCGGCACCGGCGTCATCATGGGCATCAGCGGCTCCGACGGCGGCCAGGTGCTCCCCTGGGAGGTGCCCCTCTTCCAGCTCGTCTCCTACGCAGGGTACCTCTACTTCCTGAGCAGGGAGCCAAAGGAGCGACACAGCGAGGAACACATATCTGAGGGGAACCGTTCTTGGGTGACGCCCATCATGCTTGGGCTCGTGGGGACCGTCGTGGCGGCCCAGCTGATATCGGGGTCGGCTGAGTTCCTGGTCCACAGGTTCGACCTCCACGTGGTTATCGCCGCCACGGTCATAGGTTTCGCGGGAAGCGTCCCTGAGCACGGGCTGGCCCTCCTCGGGGCCCGCAGGGGATACGTGGAGCTGGGGGTCTCCAACCTCCTCTCGGGCGTCGTGCAGAGCGTGATGCTCATCTTCCCTGTGATCGCGTTGCTGGTGCCGGTTCCGCTTGACGGATACGTGCTCTACCAGTTCCTCGCCATCGCGGTGACGCTGTGGATAGTGAAGAAGTCCATCGTGGACGACGGAAGGCTCACCATAGACGAGGGGCTGAGCATCGTCGTTATACACGTGCTGGGGGTGCTGCTGTTCGACGAGCTGAGCCTCCTCATATGACCCAGCGGCCCCGCCTCTTACTTCCGGTAAAAGATAATAGTTCGATCTGACCATGTATCAACCGGAGGTTTTCAGGTTTGCCAGAGAAGATCAGTGTAGGCAGCGTCACAGTCGGGAGAGGCGAGCTGAGGAAGGGGGTCGTGGAAGGCGTCGAGCTCAACGTGGGTGTGAGCATAGACATACCCGTCCTCGTGATGAACGGGGCGGAGGACGGCCCAACCCTCGTCATGACGTCGACGCAGCACGGCATAGAGATCCAGGGGATAGAGGTCATCCGCAGGGTGATGAGGGAGAAGGTCGAGGCCAGGGATCTGAGGGGCGCCGTCATCGGTGTGCCGGTGGCCAACCCCTTGGCCTTCATGCACCACCAGTACCTCTCGTGGATAGACAACCTAGACGTGGGAGGCGGGGGAAGCGGAAGCCTCATAACCGCCGACAAGCCCGACGGCAACACCACGGAGAGGCTCGCGTATGCCCTCTGGACGGAGATCTGGAGCAAGGCCGACCTCGGTGTAAACATACACTGCAACACCAGGCCCGACTCCCTCGTCTACCAGTGGATAAACGTCGGGAACCCCGCGACCAGGGACCAGATGCATAGGATGGCGGAGTGCTTCGGCGTCACCACCATAGTCTCCGAGACGCCGCTCCGAGGCGACGCTCCCCCCACCATCGGGAACCTCGCCGCCGGGAAAGGGGTGCCCATACTCCTCATGGAGCTCATCGACGGGAGATGGATCAGCGAGCCCTCCACCACCGCAGGCGTAAAGGGCGTCATGAACATCATGAAGGAGTTCGACATGATCGACGGCGAGAAGGAGCCCCAGGAGGGGTTCCCCGTGGTGCCGGGCCTCAACAGGTTCCACGGCGTCGTCAGGGCCAACCGCGGGGGCCTCATCCGGTTCCACAGGAAGCCCGGTGAGCTCATCGAGGAGGGAGAGGTGTTCGCCGAGATCTACGATCTATACGGCGACGTCCTGGAGGAGATCAGGATGCCCGTGGAGGGGTACACGTGGGCCTACCCGTGCGGCAGCGTCCTCGGCACCAGCGGGGGCCTCCAGACGGTGCAGACCGGGGCCAACGTGGCGTATGTGTTCATCCACCCGGAGGACTAGACGCCCCCCTTTTACGGTATCCTTGTCTGGGCGAGGAAAGCTAATATGTCTGGTTATTTGGTTTCACTCTGGGCAGCGGTGGCAGAGCGGTGATTGCGCTGGTCTCGAAAACCAGTGGCCTTTGAGCCTC
>CAZCKR010000105.1:0-1355 GCA_964499305.1 uncultured Candidatus Bathyarchaeia archaeon
GTCGCGTACAGCTCAGGGTACCCGTAGTCCAGCGCCTCCTCCTCCGAGACCCCCTCCTCGATGAGCCCCCTCATGATCCACCGCACCTCCTTCATCCACCTGAGCTGCCTCTCCACCTCCTCCACGTCACACAGAGGCCCGTGGCCGGGCACTATCTTCTCCACGTCCATCCCGAGTATCCTCTTGAACGCCTCGATCCAAGCGTCCGGATCCGCCGTCGGGTCCCCCGCCCACGGGAACCGGCCGACGAAGAGGAGGTCACCGGCGAAGAGCGTCCTGTCCTCCGGCACATAGACGACGCTGCTACAGTCCGTGTGGCCGCCCGTGTGGATGAACTCGACGCCGTCCGTCTCCCATCTCTCGGTGAAGGTCGTCGTCGGCACCACGATCCTGAGCCCCTCGAACAGCCACCAACGCTCAGGGGCGTCACGTCTATACGTCTCAAGCATCTTCTCGAGCTTCCCGGGAGCCCACTCGTTCTCCAGGCTCTTCTCCATCTTCTCCCAAAGCCGCCGATGGCTGACGATCTCCAGGTCCTCGAACACCATGTTACCGAAGACGTGGTCGCCGTGGACGTGGGTCAGTAGGAGGTGGCTGAGCGGCTTGTCCGTGACCTTGGTTATCGACTCCCTGAACCTCCTGGCGCTGCCCGGGTACTGGGCGTCCACCACCAGCACCCTGTCGTCGAGAACGACGATCCCCACGTTTCCGCCGGTCTCGCCGTCCCAGTTAGCGTACACCCTGTCAGAAACCTTGCTAAGCTTCATACCAGAATCAAGGAATAGGGGATCATACGGCTTAAAAGAGTTGGCGGAGGCTACGAGACGTAGAAGTCTCCCTCGACGGAGGCGTACTGCTCCTCAACCATGGCCCTCAGCCCCTCCAGCAGGTCTGGGTGGAGCTGCGCCACGTCAAGCAGGCTAAGTATGCCTATCAGCTTCATGACTCCGTCATCCCGCTCCATCACCGGCAGCTTCTTGATCCTCTGGATCAGCATGAGCTCGACGGCTTTCTCCAGCGGCTCCTCGGGGCTGACGACTATCACAGGCTCAGACATGACGTCGCACACCGGCGTCTCGGCAGGGTCTAACCCGCTGCACACTATCCTCTGGACGATATCCCTCTCCGTTATGATCCCCCTGAGGCCGTCATCAACCACAACAAGCAGACTGCTTATCCCGAACTTGGTCATCCTCCTCGCGGCGTTCCTGACCGACTGCATGTACTCGATCGTCACCACCTGTGGGGTCATCACTTCTTGGACTGTCAATACCAAACCTAATCATGGTCACGGTCGCCGCGACGCCTAAAGCGATTATGGAGCGTTAATAAATGACAGAAAAGCAGTCTAGTGC
>CAZCKR010000105.1:1455-6763 GCA_964499305.1 uncultured Candidatus Bathyarchaeia archaeon
TGGGTCTCTATGGGCTCACGGAAGTACCTCCTAAGCTGAGCCTCCCTCTCAGGGTCGCTGGAATCCCTGATCTCAGCCATAATCCTCTCGGCTAGGTCACTCAAACGCCTCACCTATGGGGACCGTGGTCAGCTGCATCGCTGAGTCCTTCTTGGAGATCACCACGGTCTTGACCCAGGCGGGGTCCTCCTCCGGGTGGTCCAGCCTGTAGTGGGCGCCCCTGCTCTCACGCCTCATCATGGCGGCCCTGACTATCATCTCCGCCGCGTCCAGCGCCATAGGGATCTCCAGGGCGGAGATCATCTGCCTCCCGGGCAGAGCCATGAGCCTCCGCGTCGAGTCCCTGAGCTCCTGTATCTTCTCGAAGGCTTCGACGAGTATCTCGCTGTCCCTGACCACCCCGGCCTTCTCCCACATGGTCTCCCTGAGTACACCCATTATGGATCTAGGCGTGTGGCCGGTCTCCCGTTTCGCGAGTCTCTCGTAGCTCCGTATATCTTCCTCGACCAGTTCCTCGACTTCCTCGTGGCTCACCTTCTTGGCGTACTCGGTCGCCCTAGCCGCGGCCCTTGCCCCGAAGACGGTAACGTCCGTGAGGGCGTTGCCGCCGTGCCTATTGGCGCCGTGCACCCCGCCCACGACCTCGCCTGCGGCGAAGAGCCCCTCCACGTCTGTCTCGCCCCACGTGTTGGTCACCACGCCCCCCATGGTGAAGTGTGTGAGGGGCGCCACCCTGAAGGGCCGCTCGTGTGCCTGCAGCCTGTTCACGAAGAACTCGTAGCTGCCCATGCCGAAGGAGTCCCCTGGCTTGCTCCTCCTGACCACCTCACGGCCGTCCACGAGGACCGCGCCCTCCACCCCTCCGCCCTTCGCTATCTCCAGCATCATCGCCCTCGAAAGGAGGTCCCGGCTCCTCGCGATATAAGGCCGCTCGGTGACGTTGTGCTTCTCTGGGATGTCCTCGCCGAGCACGTTCATGATCTTGCCTTCCTCGATGACGGGGCCGTCCACGAGGAGCGGCGGCGCCCCGGGCTCTGCGAGGGCGAGGGGAAAGAACTGGACGAACTCCATGTCCCTAAGCCGGGTGCCGGCGTGGTAGGCGAGGCTGTAACCGTCGCCCGTGGTCTTGAGCGGGCAGTCCGTACGCTTGTAGAGGGCGCCTGCGCCGCCCGTCGCCAGAATGACGGCCTTGCTCTGGAAGACTACGGGCTGCTTCTCGTCGCCGTGGTAGCCGACAGCCCCGACGACCTTACCGCCCCTCTTCAGCAGCCGCGTGACGATGGTGTTCTCCACGAACTCGACACCCAGCTTCCTCAGGTAGTCCACCATGGGCAGGGTGATACCCTGGCCCAGCCTGGTGTCCTCGTCGCCGACGCTTATTCCTCCGCGGCGCACGTTGACTACCAGCCCATACTTCTCCAGCTCGAGGACGCGTTCGCCGCCCTCCTCCGTCAAAACATCAACGAGCTTCGGGTCGTTGACGCCCTTTCCGACGCCGAGGGTCCGCTCCCGGTGCTCTCCAGGTGTCATGCCGCCCACCGCCGCCAGATAGCCACTGCCCGCGACAATCGTACAGTTGTTGTAGCCGGCTGGAGCCTTGGAGACCAGTAACACGTGCGCCCCCTTCTCGTGGGCCTCCACGGCGGCCCTCAGGCCGGCGCCTCCCGTGCCTATAATGAGTATATCCGATGTGAAACGAAGAGCCATAACGGTAGAATAGTGGGAGCAACCGTATTTGAGTTACTCCTCGGCCAGGTACACCCTCTCCAGGCAGAGCTCCTCGGCGCTCTCACGGGTCACCACCGGCTCCACCCGGAGCCCATCGTCGAAGTGGCTCAGGGTGTACTGGATGCTGGGGAGGGTCAGGTTGCCGCAGAGCCCGTTCAGGAACATGCCGCAGTCCACCCCCACGTCCAGGAACGCCTCGTAGAAGGGGCACCTCCTGATGAGGAAGGTGACGCTCTCCTCGTCTCTCTTGTGCTCGGTTATCTCGGCGCCGGCGTCGGCCATGAACCTGCGGTAAACCTCGGCGCCCACCTCGAGGGCGCCCAGACCCTCAGGGAGCGTCCTCCTCATCTCCCGGGCCACTATCGCGCCCTGCCTCTTCGCGGCGTCGTCGAGCATCCTCAGAGCCTCGTCTGTGCCCTGCTCCTCGATGACTTCCATTATGTACGCGATCTGTAGCACGTAGGCACGCTTGACGCCGTCGAACATACAGCCTTACACCTGACGGCCCGGCTTTAAATCCTTTGAAAACCCCTAAATCTGTCTCAGGTATACGTGTCACCATGAGAGGGCGCTCCATCGTCGAGGTGCTAGCCGTTTTCTCGGTGCTTCATCTGATCACCGTCTCTCTGCCGGGGGTCTCGGGTCTGATCCGTTGGGAGCAGCGGGTGCTCGGGTGGAGCTACTTCACGGGCTTCCTGACGGTGCTGCTGCCTACCCTAGTCATGGTCCTCCAGAAACGCGAGTTTGAGCTCTACGGCTTGACGTTGAGGAGGTGGGAGACTAGCTTGGACGTGGGGCTGAAGGGGTACCTCTACCTCGTTGCGCCCCAGATTCTCCTCACGCTGCTGTCATCTGAGGGGGCGGCCTACCGTTATATGGACGGCTCCCTCGTCCTCTCGGTCTCGATGCTCGTGATGCTGTTCCTGCTCCTCAGGCGCCTCACCGGGGCTAAATACAAGCCGTTCTCTTCCACTAGGACCCGCCTGCTCGTGGCCGCCTTGCTCTTGGCGATCCCATTGCTCGTTGGAGCGGTGTATGGGAGGCTGACGTTGAAGGTGTTCTCCACGGTTCTGTGGCAGCTGGTCTTCGGCGGCTTCGGCGAGGAGCTATTCTACCGCGGCTACGTTCAGTCCGCTGTGAACGAGGAGTTTGGCCGACCCTGGAGCGTCGAGGGCGTGGCCTTCGGGCCGGGCCTCTTAGTCTCCTCCGCTCTGTATGGGCTGGACAGGGCGTTGAACACGGTTCGGCCGTTGCAGGGCGTCTACAGCGTGTCGTGGAGCTGGGGTTTCTTCGCTTTCAGCGTCGGCGTCTTCTACGGCTTCCTCCGGGAGCACACTGGCGACGTAGTAGGTTCAGGGGTCGCCAACGGCCTCGTCGACTCGGTGGGGGAGGCTTTCAACAAGGTATTCGGGCGGTAGCGTGGATGGCTATGTTGTAGGTGGTGGGTTCCTACACAGACCACGATTTAACGCTAGATCTGCTCAAAAATGACGGTACAAGACTTGGATGCCGTAGGCGCATCAGAGCAGATGCTGTCACACCTGGATAAGTTCAAGAGAATCTTCCAGGAGGTTATGGAGAAGTACAGGGTGATCTACATCGGCTACGTTTTCAGCCTGGCCACGTTCTTCGCCACCGTCTACCTCGGTTACTTCGAGGTGCCCTGGCTGCGTGAGCTGTTCAAGACTTACTACCTTGAGCAGCTGATCTTCGCCACCATGGTGTTCAGCGTCTTCATGCTCCTCTACTTCGTCAGGGAGCAGGAGCGGATCAGGTACGAGATGAGGCTCACGGAGCAGCAGAAGATACGGGAGGGCGTCTGGATAGCGGAGCAGGAGATCAGGAACCAGATCATACTGATCAACCAGGCGACGCACATCGCCGAGAAGAGGAGTGAGCTCAGCGGCGATCTCATCAAGGTCATCCGGGACAACACCCAGAAAATGGAGAGGCACCTGGAGCTGCTTCAGAGGGACGACGCCGATCCTCGGGAGATACGGGGCATGCTCGTCGACGAAGACAACTCCAGCATCCAGACGTTCTAGCGATCTACCTGAATCAAGTCTAAAAACTGTGGCAGGATGGGTGAGGGTTAGGCCTTCACCTTGTCCAAGTAGAGCTTCCTCTTATAGAGGACGCCCATGACGTCGGCGGCCCTCTCAGGCGTCGTGTAGACGGGCACCTTCTCCTTCTCAAGTATCTTAGCGCTGGCGCCCGCCACGTCCGCTGCGGGGTCGATGACGATGACCGGCTTGTCGTACTTCTTGTAGGTCTTCAGCAGCGTGCCGTTGATCCACTCGTACATGCCCTGGAGGTCTTCGTCGGGCACGTCGGGAAACATGGTCTTGATGATGCTCGTGCCCAGGCTGATGGTTATCATGCCGTGTATCTCTGGCTGCTTCAGCACGATGCCGGGGACGTTGAGGAAGCTGTTCATGTTCAGTGTGGCGGTGAGGTCCACCGGGTTCTTGGGGTTACCGAACGCAGGGATGAGCTGCTTTATCTCCTCCTGCGCCTCCTCGCTGAAAGTCGGTACATTCAGACCGTTCTGGATGAGCCTGTCCGCCGTCTCCACGGCCACGCCGCCGCTGTTGCTGACGATGCCGACGTTCGGCCCCTGTGGCAACGGGCAGTAGAGCAACCCCTTGACGAAGTCGAACATCTCGGCCGCGTCGTAGGCTCTGATGACGCCAGCCTGCCTGAACGCGGCGTCGTAGACCTTGTCGCTGCCCGCGATGCTGCCGGTGTGGCTGGCCGCCGCCTTGCTACCTGCCTCCGTGACGCCCACCTTGATGGCGACTATCGGCTTCTTCTTGGTTACCTCCTTGGCGGCCTCGTACCACCTGCGGCCGTCCTTGAGGCCCTCGATATACATGGTGATGATCTTTGTGTCGTCGTCCTGACCGAAGTACTCCAGGTAGTTCCAGCCTTTGAGGTCGCTCTCGTTGCCGCTGCTGACGAACTTGCCTACCCCCACTCCCATGGCTGAGGCCCTGAGGTAGAGCTGGAGCCCGTAGCCGCCGCTCTGGCTTACAAAGGCGACGTCGCCGCTCTCGTGGAGGAACGGTATCATGAGGGCGCTGAGCTTGGCGGCGCTGCTGGTGACGCCCATGCAGTTGGGGCCGATGAAGCGGGTGTGGCCGTCCGCCGTCTCCAGTATCTGCCGGATCATCTGCCTGCCCTCCTCGCCGGCCTCGCTGAATCCGCTTGTGATGACCACCGCGCCCTTGGTGCCCTTGGCCTTCAGGTCCTCGAAGACCCTAGGCACGAAGCGGGCCGGCACGACTACCAAGGCCATGTCCACTTCGCCGGGGATGTCCCTGACGTTGGCGTAGCACTTGAGCCCCTGGATCTCCTCGGCCTTGGGGTTGATGGGGTAGATGTCGCCCTCGAAGCCGCTCTGCTTGATGGCGTTGAGAAGCATGTAACCCCACTTGAAGGGGTCCGTGCTGGCGCCGATAACCGCGACGCTCTCGGGCATGAGAATCTTGTCTAGCGCTTCCTTAGCGTCCAATCACATCAACTCTGAAACGTTTCATGAAAAGGTGCAGCCGATCCTATATAAAACTGTGTGAACGGG
>CAZCKR010000106.1:0-4271 GCA_964499305.1 uncultured Candidatus Bathyarchaeia archaeon
GAGAAGAACAGCTACGACTGCATAGTCAGCGACTACAAGATGCTCTCCATGGACGGCATCGAGCTAGCCCAGAGGGTCAGGGAGAGAAGCAGCATACCCTTCATACTCTACACCGGGCAGGGCAGCGAGGAGGTTGCGGAGCAAGCCTTCGAGGCCGGGATAGACGACTACATCAGGAAGGAGCCGGAGCCCAGCCACTACCAGATCCTCGCCAAGCGGGTCCGCCAGAACGTGGACAAATACAGGACCGAGCAGCTCTACAGGAAGGTGGTGAACGAGAGCAGGGACGGCATAATCATCCTCACCGGCATAGACATAGCGTTCATGAACCAGGCCGCCGCGGAGCTCTTCGGCTGCAAGACCCCCAACGGGTTCATCGGCAGAAGCGCGTTGGAGTACTTCGTGGAGCCCGAGCAGAGGCTCAGACAGTGCATCGACGGCTCCCCCGAGGAAGACGAGGTCTCTCACCTTTTCGAGGCCAGGTACCGGACGGCGAGCGGCGCCATACGCGTCGCCGAGGTCTCGTCCTCGATCATTCACTACCTGAGACAGGAGGCGCACCTGTGCTTCTTCAGGGACATCACCCACAGGAGACGGATGGAGGAGCGGCTCGCCGCGCTGCACCAGCAGGCGTCAAAGCTGGCTCAGCAGAGGACTCTGGAGGAGGTCGCCGAGGCCACCCTGGACATCATGCAGACGGTTTTCGAGTACCAGATGGTCTCCTTCCAGGTGGTCGAGGACAGGCATCTCAAGACGGTGAACCTCAGAGGGGCGCCTCCGCTGAAGTTGTCTCTTCCCATCGACGGGAAAGGCATCACGGTGAAGGCCGCGAGGGAGAAGCACAGCATACTCGTGAACGACCTCAGGGGTTGTGAGGACTACTTCAGGGGCTCGATGGATTCCATGAGCGAGCTCGCCGTACCCGTGGTCCTAGACGGGGAGACCGTGGCCGTGCTCAACGTCGAGAGCATGGAGCTCGACGACTTCACGGAGGACGACAGGAAGCTCCTCGAGACCCTCACATACCACGTAGCCTTCGCCCTAAACAGGGAGAGAGACGGCACCGGAGGAGTCACAGGCGAGGCCGTGAGGGCGATGAGGCTGGACTACGCATTGGGCCGCCTAGAGGACGCCGAGAAGGTGAGCAGCCTCGTGCGGGGGCAGCTCAGGGACAGCCTGCGCACCATAAAGAACGCGTCGGGCATACTCATGGACAAGCCCGAGATGTTGCCGGACCTAGTGTTCTCGATAGACCGGGAGGCCGACCACGCGTCCAAGGTGGCCGAGATAATCACGGAGACCCTGGAGGCCTCAGGCAGGGACGAGGACTACGTGGAGATCAATCAGATCGTTAAGACGGTGATGGGGTCCATGTACATTCCCCGCAGCGTCGAGACAAAGGTGTCCTACCAGAGCGGGCTCCTGGTCTCAGAGGTGAGGCGCGACAAGATGACCAGGGTCGTCGAAAACCTTGTGAGGAACGCCGTGGAGGCCATGCCGGACGGCGGAACACTGGAGGTCAAAATATACCAGAGGCAGGGAAACGCCGTGATCGAGGTCAGGGACGAGGGAGAGGGCATCCCGCTGGAAGCCATGGACAGGCTGTTCGAACCCTTCAACTCGACTAAGCAGGGGCACGCTGGCCTCGGCCTAGCCTTCTGCAAGCGGACCTTGGAGTCCATGGGGGGCTCCATAGAGGCTATCGTGGACGAGACGGGGTCCACGTTGGTGGTTACTGTCCCTCTGAGATACTTTTAGAAAAATATTGGGAAAAACGGGCGGTTTACTTTACAGCCTTCTTGCTCTTTATCTTGATGACCTTGGGCTTGTCCTGGCTGATGGTCACCGTGCTGTCCTTCTGAAGCAGGAACGGGCTGTCTATGCTTGCCAGCACGACGGTGGACCTTATCTTGCCCTCCAGGTCAGGGTTTACCTTGCTTCCCCAGATGACGCGGGCGTCCTTGCTGACCTTCTCCATGACCATCTCGCCGGCTCGGTTGATGTCCTCGAGGGTCATGTCCTCGCCGCCCTCTATGTGCACGAGGGCCCCCGTGGCCTTGCTGATGTCCTCCACGTCGAGGAGCTGGTTGTCCAGTGCCTTGCTCACGGAGTCCTCTACCTTGGTGCCTCCATGCCCCTCGCCGAAGCCCACGGCGCATATTCCTGCGCCCATCATTATCGCCTTGATGTCCGCGAAGTCCAGGTTCATTATCCCGGGCACGCTGAGGGTCTCTGTTATGTTGTTTATGAAGTCCGTCACCCTCTGGTTGGCCACCGCGAACGCCTCCCTGACGGGGAGCTTCCCGGCCACCTTCCTTAGCCTGTTGTTGTCTATGACCACCACGCTGTCACAGACGTCTAGCAGCTTCTGAAGCCCCTCCTTGGCCTTCCCGAGCCGTGTCCCCTCCACCTTGAAAGGGATCGTCACGACCCCGATGGTCAGGGCGCCGGTCTCTCGGGCTATCCGGGCAACTACGGGAGACGCGCCTGTGCCGGTTCCTCCGCCCAGAGCCGCTGCGATGAAGACAAGGTTTGCGTCGCCTATGGCGTTCTCGATCTCTATGGCGCTCTCCTCCGCGGCCTTGACTCCCTGCTCGGGGTATCCGCCGCAGCCGAGGCCGCCTGTGAGGGTGTAGCCCAGTAGGACACGTTCATCTGCCTGTGAGGTTGTGAGGTGCTGTGCGTCGCTGTTGAGCGTCACTGTCCTCGCGCCCACGACCTTCTTGTCCATCCATGTGACGATGTTGCAGCCGCCGCCGCCTATGCCGAGTATAGCTATCTTGGGTGTGGCGTCACGGGCGATATCCTCGATGCTCTTATCGGGGACTCCCTGAGGTACCACTTCTAGTTCAACGGTCAAGAACTTTCACCTTGTTTACCAATCCATCTTAGTGATCTGTATATAGCGGTGTGTAGGTGAAAGAAGTCACACACAGCTACGAGAGAAGCCGCTTGACCAGCTCCTCGTACTCGGGGTCGAGCTCCATGGCCCGCCTGTAATGGGTCAGGGCGCGGTCCCTCATCCCGTGTTTGGCGAGGTGCACCCCGTAGCTGAAGTGGGCCCTGGCGTCGTCTGGGATGAGCTCCAGGGCCTTCCTGAAGTGGCGGTCGGCCTGAGTGGGGCTGTCTGTTTTGGCGAGGAACTGTGCGTAGTAGAGGTGAGCCTCGGCGTCGTTGGGTTCACACTTCAGGGCGGCCTCAAACTCCTTCACGGCCTCCGGGTATCGCTGCTGATCCGAGAGGAGCCTGGCGTAGTAGAGGTGCGGCTCCACCGCGTCAGGCGACAGATCCCTGGCCTTGACGTAGTGCCTCTCGGCGTCGGTGAGCCTGTTCCTGTTCATCAGGAATATGCCGTAGACGAGGTTGTTGGTGGGGGAGTCGGGCTTCAGCCTCAGAGCCTCCGCGTAGTGGGCTTCGGCGGTCATGTAGCTCCCCTTGTGGGTCAGCAGCACCGCGTAGTAGAGGTGGGCCTCGTCGTGGCTCGGATCCAGCTGGATCGCCGTCCTGAAGTGGTTCTCCGCCTCGGTGTGCCTGCCGAGCCTGTAAAGCGTGACGCCGTGGAGCACGTGGCTGGACCCGCTCATGGGCTCCAGGGTGTTCAGCTTCTTGTACTCGGCCTCGGCCTCCAGGTACCTGCCCTGGTCGCCGAGGAACTTGGCGTAGTTCCTGTGCAGCGTGGGCTCGCCTGGTGACAGCTGGATGGCCTGCCTGAACGTCGCGTCGGCGTCCGTCGTCTTCCCCTGGCTCCACAGGAACAGGGCGTAGTTGTTGTAGGTGTTGGCGTCCCTGGGGTTCAGGCCTATGGCCTCCCTGTACCCTTTCTCCGCCTCTTCGTCTCTCCCTGTGTCGGAGAGGAGGTTGGCGAGGTTGTTGAGGGTGGTGGCGTCCAGCTCCGCCTTGATGGATTCCCTGAAGTGGTGCTCCGCCTCGTCGTATCTCTTCATCGAGTACAGTAGTATGCCGAGGTTGTTGTGTATCGTCGCGTCGCCGGGGCTCACCTCCAGGGCCTTCCTGTACTGCCTCTCCGCCTCGTCGTACCTCTTCTGGTCGACTAGAAGCTCGGCGTAGTGGAGGCGCGCGGCTATGTTGTCCTCCTCGTGGGACAGGGCCTTGTAGAAGTGGTACTCCGCCTGGTCCGGCTTATCGATCCCGGCGAAGAACCGGGCGTATATCAGGTGGGACTCGGCCGTGTCGGGATAGACCTTGAGGTCACGCCTAGGCCTCGGCGGCGGCTCGGGCTCATCCTCGGGCTCCTTCCTCGGCTCGGGCTC
>CAZCKR010000106.1:4371-6666 GCA_964499305.1 uncultured Candidatus Bathyarchaeia archaeon
CGGCTCGGGCTCATCCTCGGGCTCCTTCCTCGGCTCGGGCTCGGGCTGCTGCATGCCCTTGACCCTTCCAGCCGCCGTCTCCCGGGCCTCGTCTGACTGAGAGATGTCCTGGGCCGCGATGTAGAGCTGCACCGCGTCCCTTCTCTTGTAGCTCCTCTTCATCTCGTCCCCAAGCTCGATGAGAAGCCCGGCTATGGAGTCGTCCTTCCCCTCGTTCCGCTGTATCCATTTAACGAGGTGCAGGACTCCGGGCACATCCCCGGTGTCAGCCATCTTGGCGATAAGCTCCTCGTAGTAACTCATGGACGCGGCAACCGTTTGTTTGAGATGAATATGTCCACGGGAATTTGATTTTTATGGGAGACCGAGGAGTCTGAACGCCTGTTCTGTCTAATAATGATGCGTTGGAGAGAAGGGCCGAGGGCTCAGCCTGCCTCTCTACCTTGTGGCGTCGACTACCTTAACGGACTTGGGGTGGACGTTTATGATGACGCGTTTGGGGTCTTCAAGCGTCGGGGGGAACCAGAACCGCCTTCTCTGGGTCGGCCTCCACGAGAGGTACCACCACCTCCACTTCTCCTTCACGACCTCGGGGTCCTCGAACTCGGCCTCTCCCTCGATCTCGTAGAAGAACCCGCACTCGTCGCACGGGATCGTCAGGAGCACCCTCGGGTTGCCCTGGATGTCCTTCACCTTCTGGGTGCCTTTCTCGGTGGGGAACCACATGACACCGTACGGGTCCTCGTTGAAGTTGGTCATCGCCCGGGAGTTCTCGTTCCCGTCCTCATCGAATGTGGTCAGGAACACCTCCTTGGCTCCCTTGAACGCCTCCACCAGCCCTTCCATCTTATTCATAGTATCACAATACAACCAGAGCTGCGATGTAAAAACGTTAACTTATGCGCCGGAGCCTGACAGGCGTTGACCAAGCCTGTACTAGAGAAACGTTTTAGCCCTCGACACGCAACATGAAACCATGTCTGGTTCAGAGGGAGTCGAGTACAGGCGTCTGGTGATACGGGACGCCATGCTCGTCAACGGACGGGGGACGCCGCCCTACGGCCCAGTGGACATACTGATAGAGGATGGAAGGGTGGCCGAGATAGTGAACGTGGACGCCATCAGCCTCAACAGGTACAAGCCCGTGAGGCCGGAGGGGGACCGCGTCATAGAAGCCCGGGGCATGTACGTGCTCCCAGGCCTCGTGGACATGCACGTCCACATAAACATAGCCGACGACAAGTGCGGCCCAGAGGGACCTGAGTACGCCTACAAGCTCTTCCTGGCCCACGGCATAACCACGGTAAGGACCTGCGGCTTCGGCACCGACGAGCAGCTCCTTGAGCACAAGCGCCTCAGCGCGGAGAACAAGATCACGGCGCCGAACCTGGCGGTGCTGGGCAGCTGGCCGGCGGAGGCCCACACGGTCGAGGAGGCCCGGGAGGCGGTTAAGAAGCTGAAGGCGTTGGGAGTCGACGGCATCAAGATAATCCCGCGGCCCCACGTCACCCCCGAGATGCTTCAGGTCATGGCGGAGGGGGCCCGGGAGGCCGGTATGCCTGCGGGCGTCGCCATCCACGTCGCCCAGAGCAGCGAGCTGGACGCCCTGGACGTCACCTACGCGGGTCTGGACAAGATCAGCATAGAGCACACCTACGGCATCCCCCAGGCTGCCCTCCCCGGCACCCAGGACTTCCCGCCCGACTACAACTACAGCGACGAGGTGGACAGGTTCAGGTGGGACGGCTACATCTGGCACGAGGCCGACCTCTACGAGGACGACGTCATGGACGTCCTGGACACCATGATCGAGAACGGCACCGTCTGGGACCCAACCATGGTGGTCTACGAGGCCCACAGGGACTACGAGCGTACGAAGAACATGCCGTGGCACAGCAGGTACACGGTCCGCCACCTCTGGGAGGCCTTCAGCCCCCAGCCGGGCCGCCACGCGACCCACTTCTTCGACTGGAAGACCAGCGACGAGATCGCGTGGAAGGAGAAGTACGAGATCTGGATGAGGTACGTCCGCTACTTCTTCGAGAACGGCGGAACCCTGACGGCTGGCAGCGACACCGCGTTCATCTACCAGATCTTCGGGTTCGCCCTCATCAGGGAGTTGGAGCTCTTCCAGGAGGCGGGCATCCACCCCATCGACGTCGTGAAGATAGCCACCACCAACGCCCACACGTGCCTCGGCGACATGGAGAGGAGCCTCGGCGTCGTGAAAGGCGTCCCCGCCGACCTCTGCGTGGTGGACGGCAACCCACTGGACAACTTCAAGGTCATGTACGG
>CAZCKR010000107.1:0-6539 GCA_964499305.1 uncultured Candidatus Bathyarchaeia archaeon
CCAGGAGCCGCGTCCACGGCATCAACATGGTGGTCTTGGCGAGGGTGGCGCGGCTGCTGGGCGTAGACCAGCTCCACGTCGGCACAGCCGTAGGCAAGATGGCGGAGACCGAGGAGGAGGTCAGAGCCAACATAGCGGCGTGCAAGGAGCCCATGCACGGCGTACGCCCCGTGCTGCCTGTAGCCTCAGGCGGCCTCCACCCAGGGATGGTGCCGAAGCTCGTCGAGATATTCGGCGACGACACCGTCATCCAGGCAGGAGGAGGCATACATGGGCACCCCGACGGAACCGTGAAGGGGGCCACAGCCATGAGGCAAGCCGTGGACGCGGCCATCCGGGGCATAAGTCTGGAGGACTATGCGAAGGATCACGTGGAGCTTTCAAGGGCCCTAACGAAGTGGCCTGTTGTCTAATCGCTACACCAGTATCCAGGGGTAGTGCCTCTGGACGGCCTCTAGGATGCTGTGGGGGCTGAGGATTCCCTCCTCGGTTATTATCCCGTGGATGTAGTCCCTCCGGGTCACGTCGAAGGCGGGGTTCCTGATCTTCAGGCCCTCCGGGGGCTCGTCCCATACCTCGTTGGCGCTCCTCTCCTCGATGGCCTCGAACTCGCCGTGGATGGTCACGGGGTCGAACTTGAGGAGGGTGCATAACACGTAGAAGGGTATCCTTGCCTCCTGGGCCGCGAGCGCGATCTGGCTGGTGCCTATCTTGTTTATCACGTTGCCCTCGCTGGTGACGGCGTCGCTGCCCACCAACACGAAGTCGATCTCCTTCATGAAGTGCCTGGCGGCGCTGTCGACTATCATGGTCGTGTCGATGCCGGCCTCGACCAGCTCACGGGCGGTGATCCTGCCCTGGTACTTGGGGCGCGTCTCCGTCTGTATCACGCGGAACCTCTTCCCGGACTCGTGGGCCCTGATGAGGGTCTCCGTCACGGCGCTGCTGTGACAGTGGGTGAACACCGTGTCGCCGTCCCTCACCCTCTTGGAGCCTATCTCCACGATGTTTATCCTGGCCTTCTCATAGAACTCTAGGACCTCACTTGACGCTTTCTCAACCTGGGTGCTGAACTTTTCGAAGGACGTCCATTTCCCCGAGAGGTTCTTCTGGAGGTACCTCAAGCCGTTCCTCATCATCGGCTCGGTCTCCCTGGTGTCGACGAGCTTCTTCACGCCCTCCGCCAGGACTCGCTGGGCGGTGCTCTGGCTGTCCGCCGCGAGAAGATCATCCCTGAGGGCCTCCACTGCCTTGACTGCTATGCTCGTGGCGCCCTGTATCTCGAGGTTCTTGATTTCTCGGGCAGTCTCGTCTATCCTGTCCAAAACTGCTCACCTGATAGATTCTTTGCTTTGTTTTTAAATATTGGCTGTAGTTTAAAGCTACTATTTTTTGGTTGAACGGTGTATTATTGGGGGAACCTAGATCATGACGGTTTTATCAGTAACCTTTATAAGTCGCCGTATCGAAGATCGATACACGATATGGGTAAAATACCCATAATGTTTCTTTGGTGATAACGGAAGAGATGAAAGAAAGTAAGGAAAGGGTGGACCTGCAAGAAGGGACAAGCTGCACCGTATGCGGCGGAACGAGGATAATCAGCGATAACGTTACTGGGGAGAGGGTTTGCGGCGAATGCGGGGTGGTGCTCAACGAGACGGTGATGGACACGGGCCCAGAGTACAGGGTGTTCAACCTCCAGGAGGCTAAGGATCGGAGACGGACAGGCTCGGGGTACAGCTACAGCATATACGACAAGGGCCTCAGCACAGTCATCAAGGGCGACAGAGACGCCCAGGGCAACAGGCTGGACCAGGAGACCCAGAGACGCATGAGGCGCCTCCAGAGGCAGGACAACCGAAGCAAGGTCAACGAGACACATGCGCGGAACCTGAGCATAGCCATGTCGGAGCTCGACAGGATGAGCTCGGAGCTGCACCTGCCTAAAAACGTGAAGGAGCAGGCGGCTCTCATCTACAGGCGCTCCCTCAATGAGGACCTGATCAGGGGCCGTAGCATCGACGCCTTCGTGGCGGCGAGCGTCTACGCCGCGTGCAGGCTGCTCAAGGTGCCTAGGCCGCTGAAGGTGGTATCGAGGGCGAGCGTCAGGGAGCACAGCGAGGTAGCAATGACGTACCGGCTTCTAATAAGGGAGCTCAACATTAAGCCGCCCGTGGATGGGCCCTTCAAGTTCGTGCCCGGCATAGCGTCGAAGCTGGGGGTGAGGCAGCCCACGGAGAGGCTGGCCGTGGAGATACTCAGGGAGGCCGGCAAGAAGAAGGGGCTCACCGGCAAGGACCCCAGGGGCCTCGCGGCGGCCGCCCTGTACATGGCGTGCCAGGAGAACGACGACAGGCGCGTCCAGCGGGTGATCGCCGAGGCGGCGGGCACCACAGAGGTGACCCTGCGCAACAGGTACCGCGGCCTCAAAGAAGTGCTGAACGACGAGCTTCCGACCGTCGACTATCAGGCGCCCGTCGCCACAGTACAATAGGCTCTGGAAAGTCTTTTCACCTAATACCCTTTTTCATATCTTTATGTTCGGGGAGACCCCCCGGGAGAGAGCCCTGTTCTACCTGATGATGGCCCAGGTGGCCCTGGGTTTCCGCGGGGGCATCATCTCCCCCATACTCTCCCTCTACATCAGGCAGCAGGGGATGAGCATAGGTCAGGTGGGGCTGCTGGGAACCGTCAGCTTACTCGGCTGGCTGATATTTGAGCCCCTGAGCGGCGTCGTCGCGGATAGGGTACGAAAGAAGTGGATGATGGTGTTCGCGATACTAGGTTCAACCATCGTCTACGCGCTGTACCCTTCCGCGAGCACTTTCCAGCATTTCCTGGTTCTCTACTTCGCCATGAGCTCCGTCATGAGCGCGTACGCCATCGCGTTGAAGGCTCTCCAGGCGGAGCTCCTGCCGAAGGAGGGAAGGGGCAGGACCTATGGCAGGTACCTCTCGGTCATAAGCCTAGGCGGAGTCGTGTCGCCCTTCATAGGGGGCTGGATCACGGAGAACAGGGGATATACCCTGCCTTTCTACCTGTCAGCCTTAGTTGGGGTGGGGGGACTGGCCGCCGTTTTACTGATGGACTACGACGACAAGGCCACCAAAGACTCGGCCACGAAGGTTGAAGGAGGCTGGAGGACGCTCTTCACAGCTTCCCTCGTCGGCATATACGCGGTCCGTGGCCTCTACATTTTCAACCTGATATTCAGGAGCAACTTCCTGCCGATATATCTCCACGAGAGCCCCAGATTCAACGCCTCTGAGACACAGATCGGGACATACATGACTCTTATCAGGTTAGCGGTTGCGGGCAGCCAGGCTTTCCTGGGCACCCTCTGCGACAGGTATGGAGCCAAGCGGATGATCGTCGCGAGCGTCTCGGTGATGGGGGCGACGTATCTGGGTCTGGTATATGGTCAGGGCCTTGCTCTGCTCTACATGGTTGGGCTTGTCCAGGGCCTTTTCATGGCCGCGGCCGACCTCGGCATGATGATGCATCTGATGTCTGTGATGCCTGATAGCAGGACGGGTATGGTGATGGGCATCTACTCGGAGAGCGAGAACGTCGGCGGGATCATGGCGAGTCCCTCCCTCGGCTACATGTACGAAGGCAGCGGCGCCGAGGCATCCGTGTTGATGGTTTCAGCGGTCCTGTTCTTGACGGCGTTTCTCTCCGTGATAATGGTGAGGGAAAGAGACGGGTGATCAGGAGAGACCCATCGGCTGAGGCCTACACCACAATGGTTGATATTGGTCCAGTGTTGGCAGTCTATTGGGTTATTTTTGGATGCTTTTTGGTGGAGGGCCTTTTTATGGCGTATTTTTTCAAATAAGCCGTCTTTCAGCCCTTTTACAAAGAGTTATATGGTTTAAGGCCGCTCCAAGGGGTATGCAGCTTCTTTTCACGCTGTACGCCCTTATGATTGCGTTGGGGTCCGGTTTTCTAGGCGCGCTGCTCGGGCTGGGCGGCGGCGTGATAATGGTGCCTCTCATGGTGTTTCTTCTAGGCGTCCCGATCCACATAGCCTCGGGGGCCAGCATCGTTGCCGTCGTGGCCACGAGCAGCGCCTCCGCCTCCGTCTACGTCAGGGACGAGGTCACCAACATGAGGCTGGGCATGTTTCTGGAGCTGGCCACGACGCTGGGGGCGTTGACGGGGGCGAGCTTCGTAGCCATGGCCGCGGAGTCGCTGCTGAAGACCGTGTTCGGGTTGAGCCTCATCTACGCGTCCACAGTGATGTGGTACCAGTTGAGGAACAACCGGCGCAGCTGGGTGAACAAGCCCAACGACTGGCTGGCGGAGCGGCTCAGCCTAGGCGGCTCGTACTACGACGAGTCCCGCGGAGAGCAGATCAGCTACGGCGTCACGAAGACATTGGACACCTTCGGCGTCAGCTACGTCGCCGGCATCGTCTCCGGGCTTCTCGGCATAGGCGGAGGCGGCATCAAGGTGCCTGCCATGAACGTGGTGAGCAGCGTCCCCATGAAGGTGGCGGTGGCCACCAGCAACTTCATGATCGGCGTCACGGCGGCGGCCAGCGCCCTGGTGTACATCAGGCACGGGTTCTGCGACGGCTTCGTGACGGCCCCGGTGGTGCTGGGGACCCTGGTGGGCTCATACATAGGGGCGAGGGTGACGGGGCGCCTCAGGGGCATGTTTCTCAAGCGGGTGTTCGTCGCGGTGTTGCTGCTGCTGGGTCTCAGGATGATCGCGTCGGGGGTTGGCTTCTGATGGATCGCGTCCGCTTCCTGGAGCTATTGGTGTCGAGGCTTCTCAGGACGGGCGTCTTGGTGAGCGGCCTCTTCATGGTCATGGGGCTCGGGCTGCTATGGGCCACGGGGGACGCGTCGTGTCCGAGCGGTGTGCTGAGTATGACCTGGGTGCTGTTCGGCGACCCCTTCCTAGAGCCGAGCCACGTGCTTTTCCTGGGGTTCTTCATCCTAATCGGTACACCATTACTCAGGGTCGTGGCGTCCGCCACGGCTCATCTAGTTGAACGGGATCTGGTGTTCGCCTTGCTGAACGTCTCGGTGCTCCTCATATTGGCCGTGAGCTTCGTCTTGGGCGTGGGCTGAGCTAGCCAGTATCTGATCAGTTTTTCCCAGATCGCCTATATCGGTTGATCAGTCCATATTTCCTTGTATGACTGTGTCTGTTGAGGCGAGGCTCGGCGAGGAGCATCCCTGGTGCGACAGGGTCCAGGTGGTTATGCTGCTCATCTTCCTGGCGGTCTGGGGCTTGGACAGCTGGTACGGCGTCACGGCGTGTGGTTTCCTGTGTCCGTGGATGCTCAGGGCTGCCGCCGGCCTGGCGTTCGTGGGGTTCGGCGGGTACCTCGTCGGCGAGTCACATGAGCTGGTGATCGACGCCGAGGAGCCGGGGCTGGTGGACTGGAGCGTCTACGCCCTCGTGAGGCACCCCATGTACCTGGGGATACTGCTGGTGTACCTTGGGCTGACCGTGGCGACGCTCTCCTTGGCCTCCCTGGCCCTGTTGCCCGCGTTCTTCTACGCGTACGACAGGTTCGCTGCGTACGAGGAACGGAAGCTCGTGGAGGCGCTCGGAGGGGATTACCTGGAGTACATGGGCCGGGTGCGCAGGTGGGTTCCCTTCTAGCCTCGATGATTTTTTGTGCTATGCGGTGGATTCTCTCTTGGTGCTTGTTTGTCTAGACGTTACAAGGTTCTGGCGCTAGTCGGGGACGGTATAGCGCATGAGATCGTTCCAGAGGCTTTGAAGACTCTCGCGGCGGCCCAGGCGGCGTATGGCTTCGACGTGGAGGTCATCGGGCCATACGAGTTCGGCGCCAAGTACTACGCCGACCACGACATGATGGAGGGGTGGGACCCCAATGTGACAAGGGAGCTGCTCTTCGAGGCCGACTGCTGGTTCAAGGGGCCCGTGGGCCTCCCCGAGTACCTGAACAGGCTGCCGGGGCCCTACCTGCCGATAAACCAGAGGCTGGACATGGACGTCTACGCCAACGTCCGCCCCTGCCGGCTCAGGCCCGGCGTGGACAGCGTGCTCGTGGGCAGGGAGCCGGGGGACATCGACTACATAGTGCTCAGGGAGAACACGGAGCACATGTACGTGAGGGCCGGGGGCCAGCTGAGCCGGGGCGGCGAGACGGAGCTGGCGGTCGACAACTACATCCAGACCCGTAAGGGCTGCGAACGCATCATCAGGTACGGCTACGAGCTGGCCCGGTCAGGCGACTACAAGGGCAGGGCCGGCGCCCCCGTCGACGGCAAGAAGCGTCTCACCTGCGCCGCCAAGTGGGGCATCTGCAGGGGGGACAACCTGTTCAAGGCGGTATGCGAGGAGCTGGAGCCGGGGTACCCCGACGTGGAGACGGACTACGCGTGGATAGACGCGTGGAGCTACTGGGCCATAATGAGGCCGGGCTACTACGACGTGGCCGTGATGCCCAACCAGTACGGGGACATCATGTCGGACATGAGCGGCGCCATCCAGGGAAGCATGGGGCTGGCGGGAAGCATCAACGCCGGGGACAGACACTGCTACGCGGA
>CAZCKR010000108.1:0-6431 GCA_964499305.1 uncultured Candidatus Bathyarchaeia archaeon
CATGGTTTTCTTTTTATTTCATGCTGGTATGGGGTTCTTGATGTTCAGCTTCGTGGACGCCTTCAGGGACAGCGAGACGGCGAAGAAGGTCGTGAGGCTCATCGAGGAGCTGGCAGGCGACGGCAGAAGGTACCGGATCGTCCACGTCTGCGGCACCCACGAGGACACCATCACCAAGTACGGGGTCCGCGGCATGCTCCCTAGGAACGTCGAGGTCCTCATGGGCCCAGGATGCCCAGTGTGCACCGTACCACCCAACAGGATCGACTACGCCATCAGCCTCGCCGAGCAGGGCCACACCGTCACCACCTACGGAGACATGATGAGGGTCCCAGCCGGCCATGGCAGCCTCCAGGACGCCAAGGCCCGCGGCCACGACGTGCGCATCGTCTACAGCATACATGACGCCGCCAAGATGGCCGAGAAGACGATCCGGCAGGTGATCCACTTCGCCGTGGGCTTCGAGACCACCGCCCCCACCACCGCGTCCGAGCTGGTCGCCGGGCCCCCGGACAACTTCAGCGTCTACAGCGCCCACCTCCTCATACCCCCCGCCATGATGGCCCTCATGGAAATGGGGCTCACACAGGTGGATGGCTTCATAGACCCCGGACACGTATCCACCATAATCGGCGAGGAAGGCTACAGGGAGGTGGCCGAGAGGTACAGCGTCCCCCAGGTCATCGCCGGCTTCGAGCCCCTCGACGTCCTCATGAGCGTCGCCATGATCCTCCGCCAGATCAAGGAAGGCCGAGCCGAGATCGAGAACAGCTACACGAGGGCCGTGAAGCCCGAGGGAGCCCCGCGGGCCCTACGGCTGCTGGAGCAGGTGTTCGAGCCAGAGGACGCCCCGTGGAGGGGCATCGGCGTCATCCCCAAGTCGGGGCTCAGAGTCAGAGAAGAATACGCCGGCCACGACGCCGCCAAACGTTTCACCGTCGAGACGGAGGCCAGCTACGAGATGCCCCCCGGCTGCAGGTGCGGCGACGTACTCCGCGCCATCATCTACCCCTGGGAGTGCCCCCTATTCAACAAGACGTGCACCCCAGAAAGCCCCGTCGGCCCCTGCATGGTCAGCCACGAGGGAAGCTGCTACATATCAGCACGCTACGGAGTCGAGGATCTCCAATGATCCGCGCACACCTCCTCATCAGGGGCAGAGTGCAGGGGGTCGGCTACAGGGCCAACGCCAGACGCAAAGCCAACCAGCTCAACCTCAAGGGCTGGGTCAGGAACACGCCCAACGGAGACGTCGAGGCGGTGGTCGAGGGCGGCGAGGAGATGGTCGACCGCCTCATACAGTGGTGCCACCGAGGCCCCACCAGCGCCCACGTCACAGAGGTCCGCGTCGAGAAAACGGAGGCCACCGGCGAGTTCCACGGGTTCACCATGAGACGAACCTGGCCGTGACCAGCTACTCCTCCGCCTCGGTCGGCTCCGCAACCAACACATAAATGATGGCGACGATGACCACCTCAATGACCACCCCGATATAGTATGGGTAGGCCCTGTTGACCCCGTATAGATACCCGAAGACCGTGGCAGCGGGCACCATGGCCAGGCTCCGGAGGGTGCCCATGAGACCCAGAATCCTCCCCCGCCTGTCCCTGGGAATGATGTCCGCCCTCAACGCGTTCAAAGCCGGGAAGAAGAACGCCGTGCTCACCATGAAAGCCATGTTCACCAGCACCATCTGGTTGAAGCCCCTGGCCGCGATGAACGCCAGGATGAAGGGAGTCGAGAAGAGGTAGGAGATGAGCATGGAGCGTCTCCTCCCGATCCTGTCCACGATCTTCCCCGCGGGGTAGCCCACGGCTATCAACGTCAACGACCCTATGGTGGATATGAGGCCCCACTGGATGCCGGTGACGCCCACCACGTCATACGCGTAGAGAGAGTAGAAGGTGTCGAAGAGGGGGAACTCCAAGCTCATGAGGAGGTAGACGAGTGTGACATACTTGACGTCGCGTCCCATGCCTCGCCACGCCTCCCATATGGACCCGAAGGACTCCCTGAAGGAGGACACCAACTCGTCTTGGCCGAGTCTTCTGCTCTCCCCCATGGTCTCCTTGAGGAACCTCCAACGTATCCAGGCGATTATCAAGGTGCACACAAAGACTAGGACATAGACCAGCCTCATACCGGGGACCAGGCTGTACCTCTCAACCATGTAGCCGGATATGATGGGCCCGAGGAAGGCAGGGATACCGGGCATGATCCACAGGAAGGAGTACCCGACGCCGCGCTTCTCCGAGGGAAGGCTGTCGGCCTCGATGGCCTCCAGAGCGGGCTGGTAGATGTGGCTGAGGCTGGAGACGACCACCGCCACCATGATGACCCTCCAGTCCCACGCGAAGATGTAGAACGCGTAGCTGAGGGCCGCCCCGAAGGTGAACACCGCAATCACGTTGCGGCGCCCATACCTGTCCGCGATGAAGGCCCCCGGTATCCTGATGAACGCCAAGATAATGGAGCCCACCGAGGTCATGAGGCCCAGAACCAGAGGGGAAGCCCCCAGCTCCCGGATGTAGAGGCTCCGGAAGGGTCCGAAGAGGCCGCTGGTGAACCCGAACACCATGTAGCTCACCATGAGCACAAGCAGGTTACCCCGGAGGAACCCCAGCTCCTCCTTCACACGCCCAAGCAAAGAAGACACCGAGATATGAGACTACGCGAAACCAAAATTTAAAAACACGCGTAAAGTTTGAGCCCACGCGACGATGTGGACCTGAAAAAGCGTTGATGCCACCCATCTCGGCCGGTTGTCTCAGTCTGTTTACGAAAATTTAGAGAAAGTAACACGCGGCGCATCCGTGAGAAGTAGATAAAAAATGTGCACAGAGTATAAAATATCGGAATCATTCGAATAATAACTATAAATTTTAGTTAGCCTAGCTTAAATTTTATATACAAACTTGACACCCATTCAACGATGTCCAAGTTTCACATCACCGAGAAAAGCGACCTGAACTCACAGGATTACTTGATCGAGGTCGAGGCGCCGCACGTCGCTGAGAGGCTCAGGCCAGGGCAGTTCGTCGTCCTCATGACGCATGAGAAGGGAGAAAGGATCCCCATGTCTGTCCAGAAGGCCGAGGACGGCAGGATCACCATGTTCATAAAGAGGCTCGGGAAGACAAGCCTCGAGCTAGACGACTACGACGTCGGAGACTCGTTCTACCAGGTCATAGGCCCCATGGGTAACGCCTTCCCCATAGAGAGATACGGCACAGTCGTGTGGTGCTCTGACCTTGTGTGCGGACACGCCGAGAACTATGCGTACTGCGAGGCCCTGCACAAGGTTGAGGGAAACCACGTCATCTCCATCCAGACGTTCCCGACGAAGGAAGACGTCTACAGCGAGGAGGAGCTGAGATCGGTCAGCGACGAATACTACGTCACCACCATCGACGGGACGTACGGGGTTGAGGGGCACTACATAGACGTCCTGAGAGACCTTCTCCAGGAACGGAAGATCGACCTCGTGCTGGGGTGCGGCGACATAAAGATGTTGAAGGAGATGGCTGTCCTAACCAAGCAGCACGGCGTCCCGGCGCGCTCGGTTCTCCGCCAGATAATGGTCGACGCCACAGGCATGTGCGGCGCGTGCAGGGTCTTCATAGACGGGGCCATGAAGCTGACCTGCATAGACGGGCCCCTCTTCGACGCCCACAAGGTAAACTTCGACGAAGTCATAAACAGGCTCGGGATGTTCAAGAAACCCGAAGGGCTGGCTAAGGAGGCCTACCTCCAGAGCAGGGAGGGTTGACGATGGAGAAGAAACGTGTGCCCATGCGAGAGCAGCCCGTAGAAGAGAGGATACACAACTTCGACGAGGTCCCCCTAGGGTTCTCCGCGGAGGAAGCCGTGGCGGAGGCGAAGCGGTGCCTCCAATGCGCGAACCCTCCGTGCGGAGACCACTGCCCCGTGCTGGTCGACGTTAAGAAGTTCGTCAAGGAGATCGCGGAGAACAGGTTCAGGGACGCATACGAGACGCTGAAGGAAAACAACCCCATACCCTCCATCGCGGGACGCGTCTGCCCACAGGAACACCAGTGTGAAGGCGTCTGCACCCTGGGGCGAGTCGGTGAACCGGTCAACATAGGGAAACTGGAGGCGTTCATCGGCGACTGGGCCATGGACAACGACGTCGAGGAATCCATCGAGATAGTCGAACGACCGGAGAAGGTGGCCGTCATCGGCTCCGGCCCCAGCGGCATAAGCTGCTCAGTCGACCTGAGGAAGCATGGCTACCGGGTCACCGTGTATGAGGCTCTCCATAAATCGGGGGGAGTCCTACAGTACGGCATCCCGGAGTTCCGTCTACCCAAACACATAGTGGACAGGGAGCTGAGGTATCTGGAGAAGCTGGGGGTCGCCATAAACCTGAACAGGATCGTTGGCTTAAACGTCACCTTCGACGAGATTCTGGACGAGTTTGACGCCGTCTTCGTATGCACGGGTGCGGGGGCCCCGCGTTTCATGCGGATCCCCGGCGAGGAGCTTAACGGGGTCTACTCCGCCAACGAGTTCCTGATACGAACCAACCTGATGAAGGCGTACAGGTTCCCCGAAGAGTATGACACCCCGATAGTGGTTGGTAAGAAGGTGGCTGTGATCGGGGCGGGGAACGTGGCCATGGACGCGGCGAGATGCGCCCTGCGTTACGGCGCCGAGACCCACCTCCTCTATAGAAGGACGCAGAAGGAGGCCCCCGCGAGGGCGGAGGAGTTCGAGCACGCGGTGCAGGAAGGCGTGATCTTCCGCGAGCTGGTTAACCCGATAAGGATCAACGGCAGAGACGGGTGGGTTGAAAGCCTAGACCTCATACACATGGAACTGGGTGAACCCGACGAGAGCGGCAGGAGAAGGCCAATCCCCATCGAGGGAAGCGAGATCAGAGAAAGGTTTGACACCGTGGTAGAAGCCATCGGTACGCTGCCTAACAGGCTGTTCCTTGAACGCGCCGAGGGGCTCGAAGTGAACAAGTGGGGGGGAATACAGGTCGACGGAGACCTGCAGGCAAGGATCCCCGGGGTGTTCGCCGGCGGGGACAGCATCAGCGGAGGGGCGACGGTGATCCAAGCCTTAGGCGAGGGAAGGACGGCGGCCCAGTCGATACACAATTATCTATCTGGAAAGAACTAGAGGGATTGGGCGCAGAGCCCAATCTTCTACATGTTCCGGGGCTCGATTATGAAGAGCGCCGGCAGCATCGAGACCAGCGTCACCGCCGCGATGTAGGTGAACCCCCACGCGAAGCCGAAGAGCTCGACGATGTACCCGAATATGACGCTGGACACCGAGGCCAGGGTGAACCCTATGGTGAAGTAGAAACCGAAGATCTGGTCCAGCTGGCTGCGGGGCACAGAGTCGGATAACACGCTCTGGACGATGACCGACTGGACCAGAAACCCTATTATGAACAGAACAACGGCGAGGAGCCACACATGCTCCACGAACTGGAGCACAAAGTAAAGGACGCTGGACCCAGCCATGACGCCTATTATGAGGGGCTTCCGGTTCATCCTGTCGCTGAGGTACCCCCAGAAGAAGGGGCCCAGGACGCCGCCGAAGAGCATGATGGAGTACAGCAGGCTGGAGGTCTCCGGGGTCACCCCCAGCACGTTGATGAAGTACAGCGGCAGGAACGTCCGGACCCCCATCCTGAACGCCATGACGCTCCTCAGGACGCTTATGGCCAACACGTTGCGGTTGCGCAGGGACTCCCTGAGCCTGGCCCAGCTGAAGGCGTCCCGCGTCTTGGCCTCCGCCGACTCCCCTCCCTTCACGAGGAAGATGAGTATCAGCGAGGCGACGAGGGCGGGGACGGAAAGCACGCCCAGGGTGGTCCTCCACCCCAGCCTGATCACCAGGTAAGCCGCCAAGAGAGGCGTGAACGAGAAGGCCAGCGAGGGCACCGACTGGTTGAGGCCCAGCATCCTCCCCCGTTTGGAGGGCTCGGTCGCCGTCGTTATGATGGACGCGCCCACGGGGTGCTGTGTGCTGCTCCCCACGCCGCCCAATACGCTGAGGACGAGGAACTGGTAGAACCCGCTGCTGACGCTGATGCCTATGTTCATCACGGAGTTCACGAGGTTCCCGGCGCCTATGAGGACGCGTCCCGGGAACCACCGCCTGAGGAACCCCACGAACATCTGCGGGAAACCCGCGGCGAGGGTGGACGCAGACCGCAGCAGCCCGAGCTGGCTGTAGCTGAGATCGAACTCCTCCATTATGTCCGGGTAGAGTATGGGGAGGCCGCCGCTGATCATGTGGTTCAGCGTGTGCAGCAGAATCACCATCCCCACGAGCAGCCGGTTACCCTTCTCCACCTGTTCTTGTTCACTCAAAGATATCACACCATTGACGCCCGACACCAATATTACTTTTTTCTCGGCGCCCAACATCGCACCAAAAGGCTAGTTCCA
>CAZCKR010000109.1:0-1848 GCA_964499305.1 uncultured Candidatus Bathyarchaeia archaeon
CTGAGCATGATACTGAGCTGGTACGAGCAGAAGGCCGTCGCCATACTGCTGACGCTGCTGCACCTGGGCATAAAGGACATAAGGATCGGGCCGAGCCTCCCCGCATTCATGACACCCAACGTACTGAAGGTGCTGGTGGAGAACTTCAACCTCATGCCCATCACCACCCCCGAGGACGACCTCAAGGCCATCCTAGGTTAATTACTTATACTATAGGTGAAGTCGATGGAGATCACTCGTGTAGCCGACACGGCGCCCGGGAAGAACCCGCATGGCGTGGAGACCAAGAAGATATACGACCACGAAAACGCGCTGGGAGTCCACATTCTGCTGAAGCCGGGCGAGAGGCTCAGGCGGCACATCACCCCCGTGGACGTGATGTTCTACGTGCTTGAGGGGGAGGGCGTCGTGGAGATCGGCGACGAGAAGATGGCGGTGGGAAGGGACTCGGCGGTTCACAGCCCCGCCAAGATAGTGCATTGCTGGTACAACGAGTCTGACTCGGACCTCAGGGTCCTCGTCGTTAAGACGCCGCGCCCCAAAGAGTCCGCTGTCTTACTTTAATTCTCTTTCACGCGATCCCACAACCACTCTTATAGCTATGAAAAGACGAGAGATACAGAAGAGCCGCCGAGGAGCAAGTTGAACCTCTCGCGTCTAGGTGTCGAACACTATACGGACCCGCCAGCCTTTCTCCTCCTCCACTATCTCCATCATGTGGTACGTGACGGCCTTGACGGCTATACCCACCTCGTGGGTCTCTCTGCTGAACCTCTCGCCTATACACTTAGCCTCGGCGGTGAAGTTCTCCGCGTCGACCTGTATTTCTATCCTTCTAGGAACAAGGAACTCGACGTCGTTCAAGTAGAGGAACTCGTCCATTAGGTTGAAGAGCAGGCTCCCCATGTCCATCCCTTCGGCCTCCAAGGTGAACTCCTCCTCCTCGGCGATGCCTCCGATGGGAGTCATGGCGTTGAACATGCCGAGGGCCAGGTTGGCGAAAGCCTCTCCGAGGGTGGAGCCGGTGGCCTCGACGAGGAGGTCCGCCAGCGGGCCCCCCTCCGGGTAGGTGAAGCCCTTCATCACTCCCACTCTACGTTGCTCGGGGGTTTATGGGTTATGCCTCCACCAGGCCACCATGGAACCTGAGCCAGTAAACCGGGGCCTCATCGTAGGTGATCCTCTCATGGCCCCAGAAGGCGTCGATGTCTCCACCGCTGGTAAAGCTGTATCTCCATGGGGCCGCAACGTATTCCTCTGGGCCACGGTACGGGTTCTTTCTCTCCACAAGCCCCAGAGTCTTGACGAGGAACCCGAACACCTCACCCGGGTCGCGGGCCGTGGCGACGCCGTAGTAATTCATTGACCATATGGCATGGTCGTCCCTGAAGACCACTTCCTCACCGATGAAGGGGTTGCCTCCGAAGTACCTGTCCCTGTAGGTGTAGCCGTCTCGGGAGAGCAGGTATTCTTTCGAGCCGTCAGCGAGCCGCTTAGGCTCAGAGGTTGACGAGCCATAGGTACGCCTCTTGGCCCACACCAGAAAATCAGCTAAATCCATAAAGAAACAGAATACATGGGTTATTAGAAGGTTTACTCCCACTCTATGGTGCTAGGGGGTTTATGGGTTATGTCGTACACCACCCTAGTGACGCCGGGTACCTCGTTGCCGATCCTGTTACTTATACGCTCCAGGACCTCCCACGGCGCCTTGCTGAAGCTGGCGGTCATCGCGTCGACGCTCTCGACCAATCTGACGGCTATGGTCCACCCGTACGCCCGCTCGTCGCCCTTAACCCCCGTGGTCTTGGTGTTGGTCAGCACGGCGAAGTACTGCCAGAGCCTGTC
>CAZCKR010000109.1:1948-4867 GCA_964499305.1 uncultured Candidatus Bathyarchaeia archaeon
GGGTAGATCGTCCCCTGGATGAGGTACTCGGCCCCGAAACTCCGGGCCTCTTCCTCGAAGACCCTGATGAACTCCTCCCCGATGATCTTCCGCTTCTCCTCGGGGTCGACCACGTCCTCAAGCCTCCCTAGGAACCTCTCCCTCGCATCCACCACCACCAGGTTGAGGCCCTTGTCCTTTAAGGCGGCCTCCACCTCGGCGGACTCGTTCGCCCTCATGAGGCCCTGGTCGACGTGGACGGCCATCAGGTTCCCACCCAGGGCTTTCCCCGCCAACGCGGCGGCCACGCTGGAGTCAATGCCCCCGCTCAGGGCGATGATGGCCTTCCCATCCCCCACGGCATCCTTGATCGCCCGGATCGCTTCCTCAACTCTGTCCAGAGGCCTCCAGTTGGCCTCGCAGCCGCAGACCTTGAAAACATAGTTCCTGAGCATCTCCACGCCGCGCTCAGTATGGGCCACCTCTGGGTGCCACTGGAGGCCCCAGATCGGTTTCTCGCCGTGCCTCATGGCGGCGACCGGCGCCCTGTCTGTGTGCGCCATGACCCTGAAGCCGTCTGGCGCCTCGACGACCGTGTCTCCGTGGCTCATCCACACCTGCTCGCATGCGTCAAGCCCCTCCAGCACCCCGACGGGTTCATCTATGTAGGCCTTGGTCACGCCGTACTCCCTGGCCTTCGCCAGCTCCCCGCCATGCATCGCGGCGAGGAGCTGCAGCCCGTAGCAGAGCCCGAGCACCGGGACCCCCATCTCGAATATGTCGGGGTCGAGGGTGAGGGCGTCCTCCGCCTTGACGCTGCTGGGGCTCCCGGAGAAGATGACGCCCTTCACGTTCATAGCCGAGCCCAGGGCTTCCACCTCGGCCCTAGTCGCGTCGCTGGGCAGGATCTCGCTGTAGACGTTCATCTCGCGGACCCTGCGGGCTATGAGGTGGCAGTACTGGCCGCCGAAGTCCAGGATGGCTATCCCGTCGGGCTGTGTCTCGGGGGTCATTGACAATCATGAACGGAGGGCCGTTTTAATGTTTTTGTTAAATAACCGTGCAAGTTTGCATAGATATTTCATATTTAATGCCCAAACGCCTTATCAGGGGTCCTTCCCGACGAATAAACATGGAACAAGCAACGGACGTCAGGGTCCTTCAGTTGGGGAACGCGTTGAGCTTCGCGGCCGTGGTCGTCGTGAACGCCTTGGCCAACATTCTGCCACTCAACAACGTGACAACCGGCGAGCTATCTGACAGCTACCCCAACTACTTCGTCCCCGCGGGCTACGTCTTCGGCATATGGGGCGTCATCTACCTCCTTCTCCTGGGGTTCACGGTGCGCCAGCTGAGGCGCGGCGGAGACGACGCCGAGACCCTGAGGAAGATCGGTTGGCTCTTCGTGATAAGCAACGTCTTCAACTTCGTCTGGATATTCCTCTGGCACTGGAGGCTGGTCGCGCTGAGCCTGGTGGCCATGTTCGGGCTCCTGGCCTCGCTGATAATGATCTATCTCCGGCTGGACATAGGCAGGGCTGAGGTGTCCAGGGAGGAGAGGATATACTATCACCTACCTTTCAGCGTCTACCTGGGCTGGATCACGGTGGCCCCCATAGCCAACATAGTGGCATTCCTGGTCTCGTCTGGGTGGGAGAGCTACGGCACGACCGCCGCATACTGGACAGTACTTGTGATCGCCGTCGCCGTAGCCCTGACGCTGGTCAACATGTGGACGAGGGGTGACGCCGCCTACAGCCTGGTCATCGTCTGGGCCCTCTCCGGCATAGTCTACAAGCAGATGGCTGAGCCGCTGATACCCATCGCCGCCGGCCTTGGGGCTCTGGTGATAATCGGCGGGATAGGCCTCAACTACGTGAAGCGCGGCGGGCTCTAAACGTTCTCCATGAGCCTGTCCACGTCTTCCTTCGTGTTGTAGAAGTGGTTCGAGACCCGTATGTGGTCGCCGTGGGCCGACCTGCCCGTCACCTTGATCTTCATGGCCTTCAGCCTCACCGCCAGCTCCACGGCGCCCCCTTGGAAGTAGCTCACTATCGTGGACGCCGGGGGGCCGGGCATCCAGAGCTTCTTCCCGAGACCGGACAGCCGGTCGTAGATGTAGCGTGAGAGCATGAGGTTCCGTTTCTCCACGTCGCCGATGCCCACCCTGTTCAGGTACTCCAGGGACCGCTCCATGGCGTACATTCCCTGGAAGTGGAGCGTCCCGTACTCGAACTTCTCGGCGGTTCCCAGGTCGACTGGGTCCTCGGGGTTATCGCCGCCCCATATCTGGTTCTTCCATCCGGTCCTGTCTGGGGTCAACTCAGGGATGTTCTCCCGCTTCACGTAGAGGAAGCTGAGCCCCGCCGGGCCCATGAGGTACTTGTAGGGGGCGAAGCTCACATAGTCCACGCCGTCCCTCCGATAGTCCACGTCCAGGGCGCCCACTGCCTGAGTCGCGTCCACCAGCACCTTGGCGCCGTGGCTGTGGGCGGCATCGGCCACCTCCCCCAGGTTGAGCCTCTGGCCGTTGACGTAGCTCACATGGCTGACCTGGACGAGCCTGGTCCCGTCGTCCACGAGATTCTCCAGGTCGCCGGTGTCGAAGACGCGTTTTCTGGGGTGCCATACGCGGGGCTCGACGCCGTGCCTGGCCGTGGTGTGGGTGTGTAGCGGGTTGTGCTCCCACTCGGGGAAGACGACGTTGTCGCCTCTCCGCCACTCGGTGCCGTTCACGACTATGTTGAGCCCCGAGCCTGTGCACATGTCGAACGCGACCTCCTCGGCGGAGACGTGGATGAAGGCCGCGACCATCTCCCTGACCCGCCTCGCCTTGGCCAGCCACTCCTGGAGGATCGTCCTGTCCCCCGTGGTGTCGAACGTGTACCACTGGTCCACGTACTCGCCGTAGCCGTCCCTCACCTGCGCCGGCATGAGCCC
>CAZCKR010000109.1:4967-6273 GCA_964499305.1 uncultured Candidatus Bathyarchaeia archaeon
GTACTTGTCGAGGGTCTTCTCCACGCTGTGGATCGTTATGAGCCCCATGGTGGGCACTCCCGTCACCTTGTAGAGGGCGTCACGCATCAGCCCCACGAGGGCCCTGAAACGGTTGACGGGGACGATGCCGGCCGATACCTGGACGTAGCTCAGGAACAAGCCGTGGAGGAGGGACGCGACGTCTAGCTCACCCGGTTCGAAGATGGCATGGGAGCCTTGAGACGCGTCAGAGCCCACTACGGATCAGGGAGCATTCAGGCGGGTGCCGATTAAACGGTTGTCCCCCGTTGATATAGATCAGGGGCTAAAACAGTAGACTAGGATTGAAATAAAGAGGATGTAGAGGGGCTACTCCCTGATGGTCTTGAGCTCGCGTACCTCGACCGCGCCCAGGTACATGGCCTCGAGCTGCGGGTGGGCCAGAAGCTCCTGTGCGCCGCCCTCGAAGGTGAACCTACCGCCGCGCATCATGTACGCGTAGTCGCCAAAGGCTAGGGCGCGCCTCGCGCGCTGCTCCACCAGCACGATGGGGAGACCGGTCTCGTCGGCCATGTCCTTGAGCTGCTTCATGACGTCCGAGACCAGCTTAGGCATCAGCCCGGCGGTGGGCTCATCCACCATCATCATCTTGGGGTCCCTCATGAGCACCATCCCCTCGGCGAGCATCTGGCGCTCGCCTCCGCTCAGGGTTCCGGCCGCCCTCGGCATGAAGTCCTTGAGCACCGGGAAGAGGTTGAAGACGAACTCCATCTTGTCCTTGATCATGTCGGGATCCTTTACGGTGTACGCCGCCATCTTTAGGTTGTCTTGGACAGTCAGGTTGCTGAATATGTTGCCCACCTGGGGCATGTAGCCTATGCCGCGCTTCGTTCTCTCGTAGGCCGGCATTTCGTTGATTCTCTGGCCCTCGAAGGTGATGTCGCCGCTGTAGACGGTGGCGAGGCCCATGAGGGCTTTCAGGAGGGTGGTCTTGCCGACGCCGTTGGGGCCGACGACGATGGTTACCTCTCCGTCTGGGACCCTGAAGTCCAGGTCGTAGATGACGTGGATAGGCCCGTAACCCACGTTCAGGCCCTTGGTCTCAAGAATATACTTGCTTCCCATCTCACTCACCCAAGTATGCTTTAATCACCCGCTCGTCCTCGAAGACCTCCTCGGCGGTGCCCTCGGTGACTAGCCTGCCGCGGTCCATGGCGAAGACGTGGTCCGCGTACTGGGCGGCCACCTCGAGCCTGTGCTCGATGACGAGGAACGTGATCCCGAGCTCGTCGCGGAGCCTCAGGACGTGGCTGAAGATCTGGTGGCA
>CAZCKR010000110.1:0-6247 GCA_964499305.1 uncultured Candidatus Bathyarchaeia archaeon
TTAACTATACAGTAGCTGCAGTTTCCCAGGCATCCGCTGCAGATCGGGGCAATGTGAACGAGCTCGTTTGCCCGGACTCTGGGGAGGCACGTCCTCTCAGTGGGCTCCCCATCGACGTATACCACCTTTCCTCCACGGAGCGTCTTCTCCGCCGCCTCAACGATGTGCTCTATGTCGTCTGGCCCAACCAGTGATGCCCTTGGCGCTATCTCCTCTACGTGACTCTGCATGGCCTTCGGCATGCAACCAGCCACGATAAGCGGTTTCCCGGACTCGTACAGCCGTTTAATGCGTTTGGTGATCTTCCTCTCCGTAGGCGTCTTCACTATGCATGTGAGTAGTATGTTTAGGTCCGAGTTCTCTGGTGTCTGGGCTAGTCTGTACCCTTTCTCCTGCAGCAGTCCTTTCGCTATCTCTGCGTCGGCGGTGTTGGCGCTGCACCCGTAGGATCGCACGTAGATTTTGGGCATCTGTTTGTTCCTGATTGGTTAAGCTTGGTGTGTTTTAAACGGTGCGGACGCGCCATGTTTTTAAATGGATTAGCGTTGTTGATCCTTTCCCGTTCGGTTTGTATCTGATTTTTTATAAATTATTTAAATGAATTAGAGTGAGACCTATTTTATTAAACCTGTTAAAATGGGACATAATGTTGTATATGTTTTATTTTTTTATGCTATGTCTATGGGCTTCATTTTATTGCCAGAGGAAGGAGTTATTCTCATGGGTTGAGAGTATTTAAATTTGTTCTAAAAAGTTGAGAACAACTTTATACCTTTAAATAAACAGTGAATGTCAAGGCATTCCCAGATGTTATTAGAAATGCATTATATTCCTATGTCGCTGCCGATACACACGCCTAGCTGAGACAAAACAAGGCTGTGTATGATAATATCGAAGGGCGCAATAATGGGGGAGAACAAAGAGACATGGTTTTAATTGAAAAGGCGCTTAGCCTGCAGCGCCGAAGCGTCGACCTAGTCACGTACACCGGGGTCGACGCAGCCAAAGACACATGGGTGACCAACGCTTTCTACACCGAGATAAGGCAAGCCATGGTCAGGGTCACAGGCTTCATAGACGGGCTAGCCACCAACTTCCGGGGGTTCATGGGAAACGTGAACGCAGCCGTGATAACCACCCTAGGCGAGGGCATCAAGCCCAGGGTCAGCCACCAGATCTCCATCGCCTTAGAAAGAGACCTAGTTAAGGAGCCAAAGCCGGGAGGACTGGGGTTGAAGAACACCAAGCTATACGACATGGAGCCTTTCGCCGGACCCGAGAAGCACGTCGACTTGGGCATCGAGCTCTACGACATCGAGTCAAGCTGGAAGTAGCGGTCCCCTTACCCTATTTTTAAAAACTTCTTGTATCGCTCATAGATGCTTATGCCTGAGCCGCCTGTCTCGGTCCTTCCCTTCCTTATGGAGTCGATGACGTCGCGTAGCTCGGTCGACGGAGTGTCGATGATCGTGTATGCTCTCCCAACTGTGTCGGGTATGTGGGAGTCGCTTCCCCCTGTCACAGGTAGGTTAAGCTCCTCGGCTAGCCTCCTGTTGAGGCTGCATATGTAGCCGTAGGGGAACTGGGCGCTGTTGGCCACCTCCACCGCGTCCAGGCTGGCGTTCTTCGTGTCGTTGATGGAGACCCAGCTCCTGGGGAGGCCGTAGGGGTGGGCCAGGATCGCGGTCGCTCCCTGCTCATGTATCTTTTCGGTGGTCTCGGCTACGCTGAGGCCCGTGGGGATGGGCTCGTTGGGGTCCAGCGCGAGGACGTGTGCGCCGCGCGCCGTAACCTCGAGAGCCGGAACCACCACCAGGTCGCCCTTCTTCTCGAGCGCCTCGGGCAGCCCTTCTATGGTGTCATGGTCGGCCAGCGCGTAGCCGTGGAACCCGGCCTCCTTGATGCGACGCGTTATGGTGTCTATGGTGTTCACGCTGTCAATGGAGTGGACGGAGTGGACGTGGAGGTCGAGAGTGATCTTCAAAGGGTCTCCTATTCCTATCCCTTCGCCCGCGTTATACGTATTATCATTGCTTCCTCCAAGGCCTCGATCTCGTCGTCCGGTACCTGCTGGAAGAGCGGCTCTGGTTTAACTAGCTCAGCACCTGTTTCCAGTGATGTCAACGCTTGTTCCAGGGGCTGATCCCGGGGTAAACCGAGGAGCTCGTACACCTTCTCTGCTTTGAAGGGCAGGACGGGCTCCATGAGGACTGCTATGGCCTTGGTCAGCCAGACGCAGTTGTGTATAACGTTGGCGGCTTCCCCGAGGCTCTCCTTTACCAGCTTCCACGGCTCGTGGGCCTGGATATACCTGTTCCCGTAGTCCGCTAACCCGAGGACGGCGTCGCATATCTTCTTGAACTCGTACTCATCAATGCCGTCCCTGATGGCCTCGACGGCTTCCTCGACCATCTGTCTAGCCTCCGCGTCCACGGTCCCTTCGGGGACGGCCCCGTAGTTGCGGTGGGCGAAGAGCAGGCTGCGGTAGATAAAGTTCCCGAGGCTTCCGACGAGCTCCTTGTTCACCTTGTCGCCGTAGGTCCTCCAGTTGAAGTCGAGGTCCCGGGTGTGACCCGTGTAGCTTACGATGTAGTACCGGAGGGCGTCGGGGTCCAGCCCATAGGCGAGGTAGTCCTCGTCGACCCAGACCACGTAGCCACGGCTCTTGCTGAACACGTGCCCCTCCACCTTCATCGTGCCCGAGGCGGCTATGGCGTCGGGGACGCTGTACCCTGAGCCCTTGAGCATCGCGGGCCAGAAGAGGCAGTGATGGTAGACTATGCCGGGGCCGATGAAGTGGATCAGCTTCCCGGGCCCCTTCCAGTAGTGCATCCAGTCGCCGCCTGTGCGCATCGCCCACTCCTCCGTGCTCTGTATGTAGCCTATGGGGGCGTCGAACCAGACGTAGAGCACGAGGCTCTCGTCGCCGGGGAACTTGATGCCCCACTCGATGTTCCGGGTGATGTTCCAGTCCCGGAGGCCCTGCTCAAGCCACTGCATGGCGTAGTTCCTGGCGATGTCCGTGCCGTCCAGCCCATCCAGGAACCCTCTGAGGAAATCCTCGAAGGCTGTGAGCCTCAGGAAGTAGTGGCGGGTCTCCTTCATCTCGGCCTTGGTGCCGCATATGCTGCAGTGGGGGTCCAGGAGCTCGCCTGGCTCCAGGTAGCGTTGGCATCCTTGGTCGCACTCGTCTCCGCGGGCGCTTGCCCCGCAGTGGGGGCACGTGCCCCTTAGGTACCTGTCGGGGAGGAACCTCTGGCAGTTGGGGCAGTGGGGGAGGGTGACGTCGCTCGGGTAGATATACCCGTTGTCCATTAGCTTCTGGGCGATCTCCCGCGTCCTTGCGTGGTTGAGGGGGTGGTCGGTGCTGCCGTAGTTGTCGAAATGGATTCCCAGCCTCGGCAGGATCTCCTTGAAGTGGTTGTGGTATTTCTCCACGACCTCCTGGGGGGTGACCCCCAATTCCTCGGCCTTCACCGTTATGGGGGTTCCGTGGGTGTCGCTTCCGCAGAAGAACACCACGTCCTGTCCCAGCTTCTTCAGGTATCTTACGAAGACGTCTCCGGGAACGTATGTCCGGAGATGCGCTATGTGCATGGGCCCGTTCGCGTAGGGCAGCCCACAGGTGACGAGAACCTTCTCATCTAAGGGGTACTTGTGGGGTTTATTTTCCTTGAGTTTTTTGCACCTCTGCAACTTAGGACAGTTGACTATACTTAAGGTTAGTCCAACAATAAGCGCATTTTATAGACGGTTGAGTGAAAATCTACACCTTCACGCTCAACGCCGCCATACTCAATGGGCTGCACGATCCGTCGATCAGGATAGTGCTCTGGTTCCCGACCCCCGAGTGGCTTGGGGGCTACATGATTTTCTCGTACTCGGCTGTGAACCTTCTGAGCATGGACGCCTTTGCCTCGGGCTCCAGGAAGCTGGTCTCGACGGAGTTCAGGCTTATCTGGAACAGCTCGTCCACCGTGAACCCTAGGTTCCTGTGGAGCTGGAGGTACTCGTTGTTCATGTCCGTGCCGAACATGGGGGGGTCGTCGCTGTTCACGGAGACTCTGATGCCGTGCTCGATGAACCGCCTGATGGGGTGCTCAGCCCATGAGCCCACCGCACCAGTCCTGAGGTTGCTGACGGGGCAGGACTCGATGGCTATGCCTTTCCTGGCTATCAGCTTCATGAGTTCGGGGTCTCGTCCAGCGGCTACGCCGTGGCCTATCCTCTCCGGGTTAAGGTGCTCGACGCACTCCCAGACGTAGTCTTTGCCTGCTCCCTCTCCCTGATGCGCCACCGTGTGTAGCCCCATCTCTCTGGCTCGCCGGTAGCACTCCCTGTAAGGCTTG
This sequence comes from uncultured Candidatus Bathyarchaeia archaeon, assembly GCA_964499305.1. Lineage (GTDB taxonomy): Archaea > Thermoproteota > Bathyarchaeia > TCS64 > TCS64 > RBG-16-57-9. The sequence goes on from CAZCKR010000110.1 coordinate 4,350, forward strand.
GGGGGGTAGCCGAGCTCGCTTCCCCCCGTGTCGATGGCGACGACGTTATCGTCCTTGTCTTCGATGAGGTCTAGGACCTTCATCCCTATCTCCGGCCCGTAGTTCCTCACGAGGTCCACCCGTATGGTGCAGGTGACGCCGAAGTCCCTCTCGGCTCTCCTGATGCCCCTGTTAATCGAGTCCACAATCAAACCATAGTCTAGGCCCCGCCTCACGTGGTCCCACGCCGAGAACAGCGCCTCGGCGTGCCGGACGTTGCACGCCGCCTGAGACTCCATCATCTCGTATGTGATCCGCTCGTAGTGGCGCTCCCTCGTGATTGAATCGTTCACGGTGCTGTAGACCACTAGGAAGTGGGGGAAGTCGCTGTAGTCGTAGAACTCTTCGAGGTCCTCGACGGTCTCGTAGGGCAGGTCCATGCCGCTGTCCTCAATGAGCCATAGAAACGTCTCCGGCCTGGTGGAGCCGACGATGTGTACGTGTTGCTCGAGCTTCGGCAGCGCCTTGATGACTTCCTCAGCCGACATTAAACGGTATTATGCGAAGATGGATAAAAGCTCATTCCTCGGGGGACTGGCCGTAGCACTCCTTCACGAGCAGGCCGAAGATCAAGGGCGTCGCCACGGCTGCGCCCAGGATCATCATGTTGGACGCGCCGTAGCCTCCGGTGACGTCGACGAATACGCCGTATATGGTCGCTATGACGCTGAACCCTATGGTGCCTGCGCCGTTCACGATCCCGAGGCCGATGGCCGCGGTCTCGGCTGGCAGCGTCTCTGGGATCATGCTGAAGAAGAGCACCCAGAAGCTGCCGCAGAAGTTGATGGTGAACGTGAGCGCCATGTACACAGCCAGGGGCGTCGAGGCCGGCAGGAAAAAGAGGGCTACTAGCGCCGTCGTGTACAGGGACGCGAAGGCCACGAGAGGCAGCTTCCTCTTCCTGAGCCTGTCTGAGACGGCGGCGACTATGATGCATCCCGGGATTCCTGCGATGGTGCCGGCGCTGGCTATCTGTCCGACCTGGAAGTAGGTGAAGCCTTTCACGTCCATGAGGTACTGGGTCATCCAGTTCATGAAAGCCCAGCCGGTGCTCGCCAGGATAAAGCCGAAGAGGAAGGGATAGATCCTGCGGTCCCTCAGCGCGGATGAGACCGAGTTAAGTATAGAGCCTCTACCGGTGTGATGGGACGCCTGCAATTCTTCCTTGTCCTTGAGGATGAAGAAGTTCATCACCCAGTTAACGACGAGTATGACGCTCATCCCGAAGTAGAGGCTTCTCCAGCCGCCCAGCGCCTCCATGGCTATCGGGAACCCCATGTAGGAGACGAAGTTGCCGAGGCCGCTTGACGCGCTGAGTATCCCTATCGCTGTAGCCTTCCTGTTGGCGGGGAACCAAGTGGAGACGAGCTTGACGGCGTTGATGTAGAAGGTGCTGCATCCGATGCCAACGAGGAACTGGGCGGCGAAGAGAAGGTTGTAGCTCCTGCTTATCCAGAACAGGAAGACGCCCACGACGGTTAACGCGGTGAACCCGAGTATCGTCTTCTTCGCCCCGAAGGTGTCGCTCAGTATGCCGCTGGGGAGTTGCATGAGGCCGTAGACGAAGAAGTACGCCGAGACCAGGAGCCCCATGGCGCCGTGGCTTATACCCAGCTCGTCGATGAGAATCGGTGTCAGGGCGCCGGCCGTGCTGCGGAGAAAGTTCTCGACGAAATAGGTGACGCAGATGGACGCCAACAGTATGACGGCGTAGTACCGGCTCTTCTCCAAGGGTATCCCGCTCTCGGAGTCTTGCACATCCTTAAACCTATCGTATAGTCGAGGCGTGAAACATTTATCGTCGTACCGTCATGCCTTAACCATGATTGGTGAATGGAAAGCCGACATAGGCATCATCG
>CAZCKR010000111.1:0-6177 GCA_964499305.1 uncultured Candidatus Bathyarchaeia archaeon
AGACCATAATGCAGAGCATCTGCTACAGCAAGCCCTCCGTCATCATCCCGGTCCCTAGACACCCCGAGCAGTATGGTAACGCGAGGAGAGCGATGGAGCTCGGCGTCGCCACGGCGATGCATCAAAGGGACATAGACCGGAATAGTCTCGTGGCCATGGTGGACAACATGGTCGGGAGCGGAAGGTACAAGCGGGTCCTGGATGACATAAACACCAAGGAGCATCTGGGGGACGGCATTGGGAACACCCTGGACGTGATATGCGAAATGCTTCACCGGTAGACCTCGAATATATTAAATCGTTGATCGGCGCTTCATTGGGGCATGGACTACCACTACGCAAAGGAACGTGACCCCAAGGTTATCGAGTACTTCGACGAGGAGGTCATGAAGGCCTTCATGGACTGGAACAGCAAGGCGATGGCTCCCGGAAAGTTGGACAAGAAGACCAAGGAGCTCGTCGCCGTGGCCTGTACCTACATGACCCGGTGCCCCTACTGCATAGAGGGCCACGCCAAGGCTGCCATCGAGGCGGGGGCGACCAAGGAGGAGCTCGCCGAGGTAATACAGATAGCCATGGCGTTAGCCGCCGGCGCAAGGATCGCCCACAGGAACTTCGCCCTAGACTTCTAGGGCAACACTATTTTTGGGATAGGTTTCTCAGCCACAGCTCAGCAGACGCAAGTTCATCGATTATTTCGTCGCCCCACTTGTGATGCACGAACTCGGTTTGGCATGGCCTCCCCAGAGCGACCCAGGTCTCCACGGTGTCTCCTATCTTGAAGATCTGGCTGCTTATGGTGCTGCTGCTCATGAGCTTCTCCAGCTCCGTGCCTATGTACGAGTTGTGGCGGCATACGCTGAGGCTGCCGGGGCCGTGGTCGTGGTCTCTGCCGAATCGGATGAGGTCATCCACCGACACCTCGTCTACGGTCTTGAGCATCTCCTTGGCGCGCTCGTATCTGGTCAAGGTGTACTGCCTGTGCAGTATGATCTCCTTCTCCGTGAGTGGAGGGTTGTCGTGGTAGACGTAGTGGTTGGCTCTGGCGTCGGGCATCTCGACTGTCTTTACGTTGACTGGGAACCCGTTCTTGAGCTCCACTGTCACGTTTCTATCTCTGTCGCCTAGGAAGAGGTTGCTGCAGGCGGAGACTTTGTTTGATTCTATGAACTGGAGGGCTTCGTCAACTGTGTCGCACTCCTCCAGCAGCCTACGTATGAGTATGTTGATTGTCATGCCTTCCTCGTACTTGCCGCACAGGGTGGCGGTGTTGAAGGCTACGAGGCCCATCTCGTTCACCCCCTGGTACCAGTAGGCGTTTCCAGCGGTGGTCACGCCAAGGAACTCGTTGTATCCGTCCAGTCTGCTGTAGGCCAGCACCTGTGGGTGGATGCGCCTGTACCCCAAGTCGCGGTTCTTCATCAGCAGCGGGGCTCCGTCAGCGGAGTGGAGGCCCGGTACGCTGAAAGCCGTGCAGCCCTCACGGAAGAAGCTGTATGGGCCCTTACCGAAGTTGATGCCAAGCGCCTGGTCCTCGGATATCCCCGCTCCCGCTGCGACGCCTCTGCACTCCTCTATGTAGCGCTCTGGAACGTGTTTCAGGTTGGATTCGTCGACCTTGAGATAGTCGTCTACGCTGAGGTTGAAGAACGAGGCCGCCCGCTCGATCTCGTTGAGTACGTGAATGATGCCGGGCTTCTCTTTTAGTCCCCTCCGGCGGCCCTGCTCAACGGGAGAAGTCATGGAGTATAGAGGGATCGGACGGGATTAAACCTTACGCGGCTACTTGTCGTCCCAGTACTGCCTGGTCTTCATGTACTGAATCTTTGCCTTGAGGAGGGCCTTGTAGAACTCCTCGTCGCTGCGATGCATTCGACTGAGCACCTGGTACGAGGTGACGGGGCCAACGCCGTGGACCATGAGCGCCTCCACCGCCTGCCTGCCGTAGCTGAGCACCATGTCCGCGGTCTTCCTTCCGTGGACCAGCTGGTCCATGTCGTCGCCAAAAAGCTCCTCCCCCTCCTTCCACCGTCTGAGGAGGTCCCGGAAGTGCTCGGGGCTCTGGTGGCGTCGCATCATGGCGAGGAGGCCGCTGCCGCAGTTGCCGCATCTAGGATGGCCGTCCATCTCTCTGATCCGGATCCGGGTGTGCCACTCGCCGCAGTTGACGCAGGCTAGGTTGACGCTGCGGCTCTCGATGCTCTGCTTCATGTACTGGAGCTGATCCGCTATGGTGGCGTCTGTTGCCATGAGCTCCTCCACATCGGCGTACTTCTCAAGTATGTGCCGGGCGAGCACGCTGGGCTCGGACACCGTCTTCACCATAACCGAGACCCTCCCATCAGCGATCCCTTTGATCGTCTCCTTGACCCCCGGGAGATCCAGTTTCTCCTGATATGCCTCGCGGAGCGTCTCCCTGTAGATGGGCGTATTCTTAAACCTGTAGTAGAGGTTCTCGACTCGGTCGGGTCCCATGATCTTGCCGCGGGGGAGGACGCCGAATCTCTCGGCGATGAACTTCATCTTGTAGCCGAACGGGAACCTGGCCTCCATGAACTCAATGAGGAACCTGTCCGCCTCCGCCTCCGTTAGACCCATGATGAGCTTCTCGACCCGCTCCACCTCGAACTTGTTGAGCTTGTTTGGGGCCTCGATGAGTATCCTGTAGGGGTCGTTCCACCACGCGTATATGAGCTCCATCTCGCTGAGTGCGGCGTCGAGTATCGCGCCGAGGGCCCTGTTGAGGTTCTCGCCGTGGACGCTGTGGATGACCATATACCTGTCGTAGACTTCGAGGACGAGGTTGTCGGGGCATGGCAGGGGAACTCCCGACTTTATATGCACCTCGGTTTCTCTGGCGACTTCAGCTAGGCTGTTCATGTCTGTGTCCAGCGACTCCGCCAGTTCAGTCAGCCTGCCGCTCCGCGTAGCCTCAAGTATCTCTAGGCGTAACCTCCCGCCCTCCTCGGCCACGTCCCTCGATACAGGGATGAGCTCGCCGTCCCAGCCGGGGAGAGCGCCGAGAGGGTCTGTGCTGGGGAGCGCGTGGAGCACGCCCCGTTCCTCGTCTATCTGGAGTATACGCCAGACGCGGCCGCGGAGTATGACGTTGAGGCCGACGCGGGCCCGTAGGCTCCAGAACTCGTCGCCCACGGTGCCCACCATCTCGTCCGTCACGGCGTTGATGAACGGGTACCTACGCTCGTCGTTTATCATGCCCAGATTCTCGTAGTAGTATCTTCTTGCCTTACCGCGGCCCTTCAAGGTTTCTCCCTCCTTCACAATCAACCCTATCTTGGATAGGAACTCCGTGAGCTCCTCCAGATCCTCTATGCTATAGTCCCTGAACGGATACGCCCTCGTGATCAGCTCATGGAGCTCCCCCATACCTATGCCTTCCTCGTGGCTCAGCGTGAGCCCTGCTATCTGGTGGGTGAGCACGTCAAGGGGCTCCATGTGGACCACGATGGGCTCAAGCTGCTTCCGCCTCGCCATCTCGCTGGTCACCACGCTCTCCAGCGCGTCCTCGCCGTACGCCGGGATGGTGACGCCTCTGCTCAGACGGTTTATCCTGTGGCCTGCCCGCCCTACCCTCTGCATGAGGGTGGAGACCTGGCGGGGGCTGAGGTACTGGATGCAGAGGTCCACCTCCCCAACGTCGATGCCGAGCTGCAGTGTGCTGGTGCAGACGATGGCCTTGAGCTCACCAGCCTTGAAGTCGTCCTCGACTCTGTGCCTCTGCTCCCGGCTCAGGCTACCATGGTGCACCTCTATGCCCTTGTCCAGGGTCTTCAGCTTGTAGCCGAGGGCCTCGGCTTGGCCCCTGCCCTGCACGAATACGAGGGTGCTGTTATGGTCGTTAACGAGGTGTCTTATCCGGTTGAGCCTCGAAGCCGCCTTGGGGGACATGTCGATCTCGTCGGCTAGGTCGTAGTCCTCGTCGCGGGGCTCAGGGAACTCGACGTTGTAGACGTAGCTCTTGTCTACCTCTACCTCGACGGTGGTGACGCGGTGGACGCCGCCGAGGAACATGGCGACGGTCTCCGGGTTGCCGACCGTGGCGCTGAGCCCGATCCTCTGGACCATCCGTCCGGTGGCTTGTTCGAGTCTCTCCAAGCCGACTGTGAGCTGGGCCCCTCGCTTGCTCGCCGCAAGGTCGTGTATCTCGTCGACGATGATCCACCTGACGGTCTTCAGGTGTTTTCGCATGGACTTGGTGGGCAGTATCGCCTGCAGGGTCTCGGGGGTGGTTATTAGCATCTGCGGCGGCTTGGTTGATTGCCTGCGCCTCTGCTTCTGGCTGGTGTCGCCGTGCCTCACCTGGACGTCGATGCCCAGGTGGTCTGCCCAGAACATCATCCGCCTCTCGATGTCCCGGTTCAGCGCCCGCAGCGGAGTGATGTAGATGATGCCTATGCCCCGCCCCGGCTCCGACCTTAGATACATGTCGAACACGGGCAGCAGCGCCGCCTCCGTCTTACCGCTGGCGGTGGGGGCTATGAGGAGCACGTTCTCTCCGTCAAGTATCGGTTTAATGACTCTCTCCTGGGGCGGCGTCGGCTCCGATATGCCCAGCGTCTCTAGCCCCGACCTTATCCTCGGGTGGAGCATGTCGAAGACGCTGGGCTGCATGGGATTGATGATGGAAAGGCGTAATTAAATTCTATCCACTGATGCACCAATCCACGTAATAATATGGTTTATATTCTCGTACACATCCAAAGGTGAGATGCCTCGTGCAGACAAGATGCAAGGCATCGAAAGGTGAATGATAGGAATGCCAGATTGTGAAGTATGTGGGGCACAGCGCGTCAAGACCTATGAGTGTAAGGAGTGTGGAGTGAACTTCTGTGTGAGGTGCGGCAAGTCCCATAAGAGTCTATGCAAAGAATGTCTGTCCAAGGGCGTTAAGAGCTCACCCCTAAGCATAATAACCGGTCTTTTCGGCGGAAAAAAGTAACCTGGGTTCAATTGCTTTCCGGGTACTCCATTTTTAGATAAAATGGGTAACGTTTCAGTTATTCTAGTATCTTTCTGAGCCTCTCTGCGGTCACCTTAGCCGCGATGGCACAGGTCTTTGGGCATCCCTCGTCGTCGTGGCCGCCCGCCTCCAGGAACAGCGGGTAGTCCTCGGGGTTGTTCAGGTCGAAGCTCCTTCCGTAGATATGTTCCTGGATGTCCCGGCAGATGGTTGAGTCCAGTGGCTCGTCGAACCCGAACTCTTCCATGAGCCTCTTCTTGAACTCGTCTACGATCTCGTTGGCGGGCTTCATGGCGTCCCTGTAGGCCTGGGTGTCGCGGATGTCGTCTCGTCCATAGACCAGCCCCAGGGCCATGAGGCCGCCCAGCAATGCGCCGCATGTCTCTCCTCTCCGGGCCACGCCTCCGCTGAGGACGGTGGCGGCCCGGAAGCTCTCCTGGCCGCCTATGTCGAAGGCCTCCTGCAGGGCGAGGAGAACGCTCTGGCTGCAGCCGCTGTACTTGTCGTACTCCAGCGCCTTGGCGCCTATTGCTGTGATGTCTACCATCTCAGCTCACCAGGTGCAGCTTCTTCTGGCGGCCGGCTAGAAACACGAGCCTGTCGCCGGTCCACCAAGCGTCTTGCTCTAGGCTCATCCGGGCCTCTTGGCCGTCCCACTCCGGCACCTCGCGCTTGGCGTTGAGCTCTATGGCGTAGCAGGTGTCGGGGTGTAGCGGGTGGTCTCCTCTGCCTGGGACCCCGTCCTGCTTGTCCCAGAGGCCTATTGTGGGGCCCGCGGCGTGGCCGTGGACGCCGATGGGGTGCGTGTATATGCTGGGGTTGATGCCCGCCTTCCTGGCGTTGTCCAGCGCCGTCTTCAGTATCGTGTTGCCGGTGCGCCCCGTCTTCATGGCGTCTGCGTGAAAGTCCTGCAGCTTGTTTGCGTCCGCGAGGGCGTCCTTCAGCCCCTTAGGTGCGTCCGTCTCACCGTGCCTGAGCACGTAGGCGTTCTGCTGCACGTCTGTTGCTAGGCCCAGGTAGTAGAACCCGACGTCGCAGTGGAGGAGGTCGCCGCGCATGATCGTTTTGCGTTTCTCCTTGTCGTCGTGCTTGACGCCGTGTCCCTGGAGGTCCACGGTGGCGGGGAACCATATCTCGACGCCCAGGTCCAGCATCTTCTGCCTTATCCACCACTGGACGTCCTCGTTGGTGGTGAC
>CAZCKR010000112.1:0-4606 GCA_964499305.1 uncultured Candidatus Bathyarchaeia archaeon
TCCACGCCCATGATCTCGTCGAGGTTGTCCAGCGACTTCTGGGTCTCGACCTGAACGGAGACGAGTATCTCGTCGTTCGCGGTCTGACGGTAATCAGGGTCCCAGCGCGCCGCCGTCCTCGGGCCCCAGCCTCGTACGCCTTCAGGAGGGTACTTGCACGCGGCTACGGCTGCCTCCGCCTCCTCCTTTGTGTTGACCCATGGGACGAGTATCCCGTGGGCGCCGAGGTCCAGTATACGCTTGATTATCACTAGATCGTTCCACTGTGGGCGGACGATCGGCGTGCAGTCGGCGCCGCTCATGCTTCGGAGCAGTCTCTCCATGGTCTCGAAGCCCATGGGGCTGTGCTCGCCGTCGATTAGGAGCCAGTCGAACCCCTGGCGGCTCAGGATCTCGGTGACGTCGGGGTGGCCCAGCTCGACGAAGGTGCCGACACAGTTCTCGCCCCTCCTGATCTTCTCCTTGAGCAGGTTCTTCATAGTAATCCATTGAAGTACTCTCATTCAATATATAACAGTGCCCGGGTCAGCCTGTAGAACATGGTATTTACTGGTTGACACCCGATCAGTAAGTTATTTATTCTGTGTAGGCACCTTTTTCGACAATCAGGTGCAATGACATGGTTCAATTCCTTGGCATAGATTACTGGAAGAAGTGTCAAGAGGTCGCGAACGCCGACGAGGAGTTCGGCATCAAGACCCGGATGTTCAACGCCACTTTCACGTATAGGGTCACCGACAGGGACGACCTCTCCGACGTCTACGTCAAGTTCGTGGACGGCAAGATCATGGATGTCAGGGAGCTGGGCGCGGACGAGAAGACGGATTTCACCCTCGAGGGCCTGTACAGCATATGGACCCAGGTGAACAAGGGTGAGCTGGACGGCAGCAACGCCATCATGACCCGGCAGCTCCAGTTCAAGGGCAACATGAGCGCCATCATCAGGTACAGCAAGGCGTTCCTCAGGCTCTTCGAGCTCATGCAGACCATCCCTGTCGAGTACTAGCCTAACCACCTTCTTACCCCTTATTTGACTAAAAAACCGGTTAAAGTCCAGACTTTTCCTGTCAAACGATAACCGTATATACCCTTTTTTTATCACTTGATAAAGAGGGTTCCATGATCGATGAAACATCGGTGAAGGTTCTCGGGGAGTACGTTCGAGACGCGCGTCAGAGCTTCAGAGAGGTCGCGAGGCGTATAGGGATCAGCAGCGGCACGGTGGCCTCTAGGGTGAGGCAGTTGGAGAGGAACGGCGTGATAAAGAAGTACACTATCCAGCTGGACCACGAGAAGATGGGCTACGAGCTGACGGCCATAACAGAGATCATCGTCTCGGGGGGCATGGTGATGGAGGTGGGGGAGAAGATCAAGGCCTACCCAGAGACGACAGGTGTATACAACGTGACAGGGGAGTCGGATATAATGGTGATCGCCAAGTTCAAGACGAGGCAGAAGCTCAGCGACTTCACGAAAAACATCACCAAGATGCCTCACGTGGTACGCACAGAGACCCACCTAGTCCTGAACACCTTGAAAGAGAACTACAGTCTTCTCATCTAAGCCTGGGACCTGCCCAGCTCCATCCCTCTCTGAAGAGCTTTCAGGTTCAGCTCTTTTCGTTTGGGGAAACGATCCGATATGGAAGCCGCGAGGGCTTCGGCTTTAACGACGCCTGTGAGCGCCTGGACGGCGCCGAGCATCACCATGTTCGCCGTCAACGGGTTACCCAACTCTTGGGCCGTCGCCACGGCTGGGATCCCGTGGTATTTCTTGTTCGGATCCATGCTGTTTTTCGGGATGTCTACGAGGCTATCCTCGTAGACGACGACGCCTCTGTCCATCACAGAATCGACGAACGTGGCGAACGCGTCTATGGACATGGCTACGAGGCAGTCGGGACTTGATATCTTTGGGTAGTCGATGGGCTCATCTGATATTATTACATCCGTTTTACATGACCCTCCGCGGGCCTCGGGGCCGTAGCTCTGAGTCATCAAGGCGTATTGACCGTCATGGATTGCCGCCGCGTTCGCCAAGACGTAGCCTGCCGTTATGACGCCTTGTCCACCGAAGCCGGCTATCCTTATCTCTCGGCGAGTCACCTCGCCTTCGCCTCCAGCTCCCGAAGTATCTCGCCGTAGGTCGGCTTCCTCACGTCGACGAAGTCCCCTATTATTATCTCGTTGGGGAGGTCGATCGTGGCCTCCGTCGGGTGGACCTTCTTTATCTTCGTGTTGTCCCTCAGCTGCCGCATCATCTCGACGGGGGTCAGCCTGTTCAGCCTCCCGAACCCGGTGGTGCATGGGCTTATCACCTCGATGAAGCTGAACCCCTTCTTCTGGAGCCCCTTCTTTATCGCGTTCTTCAGGTGATAGACGTGGAAGACCGTCCAGCGGGACACCATGGTGGCGCCGGAGGACGCCACCAGCGCAACCAGGTTGAATGGGTTCTCTATGCTCCCGTATGGGCTGGTGGGGGTCCTCGTGTTAGGCGGTGTCGTGGGCCCGTACTGGGCTCCCGTCATGCCGTAGTTGAAGTTGTTGCTGCAGATCACCAGCATGTCAACGTTCCGCCTAGCAGCGTGGATGAGGTGGTTACCCCCAATAGCGAAGAGGTCGCCGTCGCCGCTTATCACCACCGTCTTCAGGTCCGGCCGGGAAATGCTGATGCCCGTGGCGAAGGGCAGGGCTCTGCCGTGGGTGGTGTGGAAGGCGTCGGTGTTAACGTAGCCGGAGGCCCTCCCGGCGCACCCTATCCCTGAGACGGTGACGATCTTGTCGAGATCCATGGATAGCTCCTGGATTGCCTCCACGTAGCTGTGGAGGATGATGCCTAGGCCGCAGCCGGCGCACCATATGTGGGGCAGCCTATCCATGCGAAGATAGTCGCTTAGCAGGTGCTCCCTCTCCTCGGTCAAGCATCCACCCTCCTTATGGCTTCCAGCATCTCTCCGGGGGTGTGGGGGTTCTCCCCGAGCTTCGGCAGGAAGTGCACGGGCTTGGGCTTCACCGCCCTCTCGACCTCCCTCACCAGCTGACCGTAGTTCATCTCCGCGACTATTACTGCCTTGGCGTCCTCCGCCGTCTTCTCCAGGAGCTTATCCGGGAACGGCCAGAGGCTCACCAGCCTCAGCAGACCCGCCTTGAGGCCCCTCTCTCGGGCTTGCTTCACGGCGGTGGCTGCTGACCGCGCCGTTATGCCGTAGGCGACCACCAGTACCTCGCAGTCTTCCGTCATCAACGCCTCCGTCCTGGTTATCTTGTCGGTGTTCCGCCTGATCTTGTCGCACAGCCGCCTGACCAGCTTGTCCTGCGTCTCCACGGACATGTCGGGGTAACCTTTCTCGTTATGGGTTAGGCCGGTCGAGTAGAACCTGTAGCCGTCCCCGAAGCTCGCCATGGGCGGAACCAGCGACTCGTCCGCCCTGTAGGGGAGGTACTCTGAGGGGGGCAGCGTAGGCCTCTTTCTGTCCACGAGGGTCAGCTCCTCCTCTCTCGGTATCGTCAGCCTCTCGTATAGGTGGCCGATGTTTGCGTCGCTGAGGAGGAACACGGGTGTCCTGTACGCCTCGGAGAGGTTGAACGCCTCGATGGTTAGGTCGTACATCTCCTGCACCGACTGAGGCGCAAGGGCTATCGTCTCGACGTCGCCGTGCATCCCCCAGCGGCATTGCATCACGTCGCCCTGAGCCCCCATGGTGGGCTGCCCGGTGCTGGGCCCGCCGCGCATGACGTTGACTATGACGCAGGGCGCCTCGGTCATCACTGCTAGGCCGATGTTCTCGAGCATCAGGCTGACTCCGGGGCCGCTTGTCGCGGTCATGGCCTTCAAGCCGCTGAAGGACGCTCCTATGACTGAGGCTATGGCGCCGATCTCGTCCTCGAACTGGATGAACTTGCCTCCTAGGGCCGGGAACCTCTGGGCCATGCGCTCCGCTATCTCCGTGGCTGGGGTTATGGGGTAGGCCGCGTAGTAGCCGCAGCCGGCGGATATGGCTCCCTCCGCGCACGCCCAATCGCCGTGCACGAAGCGGGTCCCCGTTAACACCCTGTCAGCCGTCGCCGTCGTCCTCCTCTATGGTCAGCGCGAAGTCGGGGCAGAGCCTCGTGCAGAGGCCGCAGAGGGTGCACTTGTCGGGATGCTTGATCCTTGGGGGGGTCACGCCTCTCTCCGTGATCTCTTCTGATTTCTCGAATACCTTGTTGGGGCAGAACTCGATGCAGTAGCCGCACCCCTTGCACAGCTGTTTATTCAGCCTGATCCTCTGTTTGGCCAAGTCGACGCTACCTTCGTCAACATGTTAGTTTTACGTATTTTTATATATCCATTTTCATTTGTTCAAAAACACTGCCCCCTCCGGGGCTCTGTTACTTGTGTGAATACAAATATGTGTTTTTTTCGCCGAATGATGCATGAAACCGTTTTTTCCTGTTGGTTCTTATTAAAGGGATCGTGTTGTGGGGGGCGTCATTCCTCTAGTTGTTCGCGCAGGGTCTCGTCTTCTAGGGTTATGTTTCCGTACACTATGCCTATGACGCCGGAGTAGAGGAGCCGCTTCTTGATCTCCTTGAACTCGTCCTGGGTTACGCCGAGGTTTTCGAGC
>CAZCKR010000112.1:4706-6020 GCA_964499305.1 uncultured Candidatus Bathyarchaeia archaeon
TTGAGGAGCGACCCGAGTATCTGGATGCCCTCCGCTATGTCCGGGATGCTTGGGTGGCTGTAGTTGAGCCGCATGTGGTTGTGGGTGTCCGTGGTGTAGAAGTTGTTTCCCGGGATGTATGCGACGCGTCTCTGTATGGCCTCCATGAGCATCTCGGTGGCGTTGACGTGCCCCGGCAGCGTGACCCATAGGAACAGGCCTCCCTTGGGGTGGTTCCACTTTGCCTCCTTGGGGAAGCTGGCGTCCATGGCCTCAAGCATGACGTCCCGCTTCTTCCTGTAGACCTTGACCATCTTCGTTATCTGCTGGTCGACCACGCCTTTCTCGAAGAGCTTGGCGGCGACCCACTGGCTGGGGAGGGCGTTGCTTATGCTGATGTTGCTCTTGGCCTCCACCATCTTGGCTATGAACTCCCTGTGGGCGACGAGCCACCCGATCCTCATGCCCGGGGACACTATCTTGCTGAAGGTGCTGGTGTACATGACGCGGCCCGTCTTGTCGAGGCCCTTCAGCGGCGTGGGCATTGGGCCTTCGAAGCTGATGTAGCCGTAGGGGTTGTCCTCCAGGATGAGGAAGTCGTGTTTCTCGGCGAGCTCCAGTATCCGTCTCCGTCTCTCCATGGGGATCACGGTGCTGGTGGGGTTCTGGAAGCTGGGTATTATGTAGAGGAGCTTTAGGGTCTTTCCCTCGGCCTTCACCTGCTTGATGACTTTCTCCAGGTCGTCGGGGTCCATGCCGTCCCGGTCTATCTTGGCCTGCCTTATGTCGGGGTCGACGGTTCTGAAGGCGCCGAGGGCTGAGAGGTAGGTGGGGGCGCCCACTACGACGACGTCGTCTTTGTCCAGGAAGACGCGGGTGACGAGGTCGAGGGCCTCCTGGCTGCCTGTGGTGATCATCATCTCCCTGTAGGGGTCAGCCTCTATGCTGTGGCCCTTCATCCAGGCGGCGAGCTGTTCCCTGAGGGGGTGGAGCCCGGCGGTGCTGCCGTACTGGAGCATGACGCGCCAGTCTGTCTCGGTGGCTTCGTCGATGGCCTCCTTGACCTCCTTCCACGGGAAGTTGGGCTCGTCGTACATGCCTCCCGTGAGACCTATGATCTTTTTTCCTTGTCGTCTGAGTTCCTCGGCGGCGAGTACCACGGTGGTGAGTACGCCGGGTTTGAAGCTTGCGCCGAGTTTTGAGTAGAACTTGTCGGGGTTCATGGCTATCTGAATTGTAGGCGGGGTCATGATATATCTTTTTATGGCTCGGTTTGTAGCAAGTTACTTGTAATCTTGAAAAAAAATTTCTGGGCAGGGAGATGTTCGTTGTTAC
>CAZCKR010000113.1:0-3574 GCA_964499305.1 uncultured Candidatus Bathyarchaeia archaeon
CTTGTCGTCCATCTGCTTACCGTCCACCATCTTTATGTTCGCCACGGGCCGCGCGACGGTGACGCAGCCCGTGAAGGTGGGCTCGTTGATGAGCAGCACCGCGTCCAGTGGGTCGCCGTCGTCGTCCAGCGTCCGGGGGATGAACCCGTAGTCGCAGGGATAGTAGGTGTACAACACCCTGTTTAGCTTGAAGACCCCCATCCTGGCGTCGTACTCGTACTTGTTCCTGCTGTTCCTCTGGATCTCCGTCACAATGTGGATGCTCTCAGGGGGATCGGGCCCAGACGGGAAGTCGCGCCAGTAGTTCACCATACGAGCATTCAGAGCGAAGCCCACGATTTAAGCGATCCCATCCGTGTTAAACCCTTATCAGTCGAGGCCCCCTGTAGACTCACCGTGATCAATGGAGAGAGGGTTGACCTCAAGCCCTTCAGCCTCGAAGACCTCGAGTTCCTGCACAGGTGGAACAACGACCCAGAGTACGTGGGCGAGTACGAGCCCCAGGAGCAGGTGACCAGAGAGGAGCTGAAAAAATGGCTGCTAGAGGAAAAACCCGGTCAACGCTGGTATATAATACAGACGAAGCAGAGTCAAAAGGTGGGGCAGCTGGTCGCCAGGGAGAAAGAAGACAACACAGTACAAATCGGTTACCGGGTCACACCGCCTGCGAGAAATCAAGGACACTGCACCGCAGCGGTCAGAACAGTCGTCAACCATTTCTTCTCCGAGACAAACGTCGAGAGGATCATTGCGGAGGCGAACCCGAGGAACACGGCCTCGATTCGTGTCCTTGATAAGGCAGGGTTCACCCAGACCAGCTTTAAGGAGAAGGCCGTCGAGATCAACGGCGTCTGGATGGACGGAGCAGTCTACGAGTTAAAGAAGAGCGACTGGCTCTACAGCTCGCCGTAGAGCTCGTCCACGTGGCTGAGAACCTCGCGCCAAAGCTCCAGGGTCTCCTCGGCCTCCTTCTTGTCGAGGATCTGGATGACGAAGCCGGTGTGGACGAGCACGTAGGTGCCCGGCTTGACGCTGCCCTGCTCCATGAGGTCGATGACCGCCTCACGCTTGACGCCTCCGAAGTCGACGATGGCGACGCGTTCCTCGACGCTCTCCACCAGCCCCGGAACCGCCAGGCACATATCACAGAGTTGACTGAGCCGCCGCTTATATTGATATGGGTTTAAATCTCGTCGAGCATTCAAGGTGTTAAACTCGGTGAAACGTTTGGACAGCAAGGCTCAGAGAGTATTCACGGCTATACTCTTCGCCACCTTCTTCGCCATGTTCGGCGAGACCATACCCCAGAGCTTCCAGCCCCTCTTCATCGCCGGCCTCGGCGTCACACCCGCCGCCGTCGCCCTCATCTACAACATCAGGAACGTCGTCCAGACCCTGCTCCGGCTCGTCGCCGGCACCATCAGCGACAGCCTGGGCAGGAAGAACATGATGCTCTTCGGCATGGCCCTCTTCGCCGTCATACCCTTCATCTACAGCGTCGCCCAGACACCGACGCTCCCCATAGTGGCCATGTTCGTCAGCGGCCTAGCCCTCAGCATCTACTTCCCGCCCTCCGAGGCATACGCCTCCAGCCTGTTCCCGCCGGAGAAGGCCGGAGAGGCCATGGGCCGCTACCACATGAGCTGGGCGGTGAGCTCGGTTATAGGCCCGGCGGTGGGCGGCTTCCTCGTCGGGTTCTTCCCCGACTATAGACCTCTCTTCGTCTTATCCGGGGTAATCACTGCACTTGGGTTCCTACTCATCTGGAGGTACACGGAGGACGACAGGGACGTCAGCTGCCCCATGAAGCCCGGCGTCCAGATACAGATGATCCTCTCCGAGTTCCCGTCCACATTGAGGAGGCTCCTCGGCAACAGGAAGGTGCTCGTGGCGTCGATAGCGGTCTTCGCCCACGCGTTCTGCCACTGGGGGCTCATCGCATTCATCCCGCTTCTGGGCGCAGAGATGGGGATGAACGAGTTCATGATCGGTTTGACGTTGACAGCGAACGCCATCACCATCGCCGTGAGCCTGCCCGTCGTTGGGTCCATCTCGGACCGTGTTGGCAGGTTCACACCCATAGCCGCCGGGCTTCTCTTAAGCGTCGCCGCGTTCGCGCTGTTCCCTCTGGCGCCCTACTTTTGGATGCTTCCAGTCTTAAATGCCGTGCTTGGGCTCTGCGCTGTCCTCGTCTTCCCCGTTACCCAGGCCGCGACCATGGAGGCGCTGCCGCCGGTGGACAGAGGCTCCGCCACCGGGGTCTGGGGGAGGATAATGTCCCTCGGCGGCACCGTCGGCATGTTCGCCATGAGCGGAATACTATCCGTGTCCTCCATCGAGTGGGTGTTCTACGCCAGCGCCGGCGTCACTCTCGCCCTATCCCTCGTGGTAGTAGCCATGAGAGGCTACTTCGATTAGAGTGCCCAAATCACAGCATCAGCAGATTCTGTAGAGTCGGTGTTAGACTTTAGGGCCTCTTAACCGCCTTCACCTCGATGGTCTCGGGGTCAACAACGACGCCGTAGTCAGCCTCGGCCGACGCCGGGGACACCAGGCCGCTGGCTACGTCCGCCACGACCTTCTCGACGGGCCTCGTCAACGGGTCCCCGAAGCCTCCGCCTCCAGGGGTCATTATGATCAACGTGTCGCCTCGCCGCATCTCGACCGTGCACTTGGACGGGAGCACCTCCTCTTCGCCTGAAGCCCTTCTCAACGTATAGACTCCCAAGCCCCCCGGCTTGCCTCCCTGGAGACCCCACGGCGGTATCTTGTTGCGCTCGGCCATGACGCTGAGCACAGCCTTGTCGCTCGTCAGGACCCAGGTGCGCTCTATGCCGCAGCCGCCCCTGTGCTTCCCGGGGCCCCCGCTGTCCGTCCGGAGCCTGTAGGCGCGGAACCTGAAGGGGAGATAAGCCTCCAGGGCCTCTATGGGGGTGTTCATAGTGTTGGTCATGTTGACGTGCACGCCGTCGACGCCGTCCCCCATGGGCCTGCCGCCGCTGCCCCCGCCTATGGTCTCGTAGAACGTCCAAGGCTGGCCGCCTGGCAGCGCGCCGCCGATGGTTATGTTGTTCATGGTGCCCTGACCCGCCGCGGGCACCTTACCCGGCAGTATCTGGCTGAAGGCCTTCATCAGGACGTCCACGTTGCGCTGGCTCGTCTCGACGTTGCCTCCCGCCACGGGCGCCGGCCTATTCGGGTTCATCATGCAGCCCCGGGGTATCCGGAGGGTTATGGGTCTGAAGCATCCGTCGTTCACCGGGATCGATGGGTCTGTGACGCTTATCAGCGTGAAGTAGATCCCCGCCACGGTGACGCCGAGGGGCGCGTTCACAGGCCTCTCCACCTGCCCCGAGGTGCCCGAGTAGTCGAACGTGATCTCGTCTCCCCGCTTCGTCACGGTGACGGCTATCTCGACGTCGGCGCCGCCCGGCAGTATGTCTTCCATGTAGTCTAGGGCGCTGTAGACGCCGTTCGGCATGGCGGCTATCTCCTCCCTCATGCGGCGCTCGCTGTAGTCCATGGTCTGGTCCATGGCCTCGTGGAGTGTGTCGACGCCGTGCTGCTCCACGAG
>CAZCKR010000113.1:3674-5958 GCA_964499305.1 uncultured Candidatus Bathyarchaeia archaeon
AGGTGCACGGGTATGTGCTCGGCCTGGGCGATGAGCTCCCTCCTGTGGTTGAACAGGGCGCAGCTGTGGTCCATCCTCTCCTTGATGTTGGGGCTGTAAGCCGACTTCTTGAGGGCGATGCCCATCTCCTCGGCCGCGTATATGAGGGCCCCCTTGATGACCTCGACGGTCGTTACGTCCACAGTCAACTCGTCAGCCTCCTCAGTGTCAGGTTGCCGTAGTCGTCAGGCGTGTAGCTCCAACCCGGGTACACCACGGTGGTGGCGTCGTACTGCTCTATCACGGCGGGGCCCTCCCTGAGCCCGTTCAGGGCGGCGCGTCGATGCACCTCGGTCTCCACCCATTCCCCCAGGCCCTCGTAGAATACCCTCCTGTGATCCGGTGACGGGTCAGATCTGTTTCTTCGGCGGCGTTTCAGCTTCGGCTTCTCCAGGAGCCCTATCACCCTGAGCTTGGCGTTCACTATCTCGGTGGGCTCCTCCTCGGCGGAGTAACCGTAGACCTCCCTGTGCTTTACGTGGAACGCCTTGACGCTCTCCGCTATCGATGAACGGGTCACGGGTTTCCTGGTGTCCACGCTGAGCTCGAACCCCTGGCCCCTGTACCTTATGTCCAGCGTCCGCCTGTAGCTGCGGCGTCTCTCCGGGATGCCTTCCTGGCTCAGCGTCGCCGTCCCCTCGACCTCCATCTCCCTGTAGAGCCTCTCCAGCTCAGCCGGGTCGGCCTCCTCCGCGTCACTGATCACAGGCCTGCTGTGGTCGTGGAACAGGTCGGCGGTGAGGAGCCCGAGGGCGCTGAACATCCCCGGGCTAGGCGGCACTATGACGTGCCCTATCCCTAGCTCCTCGGCGAGGGCGCATACGTGCATGGGGCCAGCGCCGCCGAAGGCGACGAGGGTGAACACCCGCGGGTCGTACCCGCGTTCTACGCTGACTATCCTGAGTATCTTGGACATCATGCTGTTGGCTATCCGAACGACGCTCACGGCGGCCTCCTCCGGGGAGACCCCAAGCTCTGAGCCGAGGCTCTTGAAGGCCTCCTCGGCAAGTCTTGAATGTATCTTCATGTCGCCGCCTAGGAGGTTTCCGGGGTTCAGCCTGCCCAGGAGGAGGTTCGCGTCCGTGATGGTTGCGTCTCTCCCACCTTTCCCGTAGCACGCGGGGCCGGGGATGGCGCCCGCGCTAACGGGCCCCACCTGCAGGCTTCCGTTGACGGCTTTGGCTATGGTGCCTCCTCCTGCGCTGCACTCCGCCAGGTCTATGAACGGGAACCTGACGGGGTAGCCGCTGCCCTTCACGAGGCGGCCCATGTGTATCATTCCGGCGACCTCGTACTCCGGGACCACCTCGGGCACCCGTCCGCGGATGGTGCCCGCCTTGGCGGTGGTGCCCCCCATGTCGAAGCTGATTATGTCCCGGGTCCCGGTCTGCTCTCCGAGCCAGGCGGCCGCGATAACGCCTGCGGCTGGCCCCGACTCGACCACGGTGGCGGGCTTACGGCTTATCACGTTGCTCTTGGCCATGCCTCCGTTGCTCTGCATCACGTAGAGCGGCGCCTTCAGCCCCAGCCTCTTGAGGTCCCCCTCAAGCCGGGTTATGTATGTGTGCATCACGGGCATGAGGGCGGCGTTGACGACGGCGGTGCTGAACCTCTCGTACTCCCTGTACTCGTTGGTCACCATGTGGGACGCGGTGACGTAGACCTTGTTCAGCGACGCCTTCAAGGCCTCGTATACCTGCTCCTCGTGGGCCGTGTTGGCGTAGCTGTTCAGGAAGCCGACCGCAACACTCTCAACAGCCTCCCTCCTCAGCTCACCGATGATCTCGTTCAGCCCCTCCTCGTCGACGGGCGTGATCACCTCACCGTCGTGACCCACCCTCTCCTCAAGCTCGTACCTGTGCCGTCGCTGGACCAGCATAGGCGGCCGCTCGAAGAACAGGTTGTATACCTCGGCGCGGCGCTGCCTGCCTATCTCGATGACGTCTCTGAACCCCTTCGTCGTGACGAGGGCCGTCAAAGGGAGCTCCAGGTTTATCTGACCCAGCAACGTGTTGGTGGCGATGGTGGTGGCGTGGCCCACCATCCTCACGGCGGAGGCTTCATGATCCTCTAAATATTGTCTGAAGGCTTTTACGACGCCCCTCTCCGGGTTCATCGGAACTGAAGGCGTCTTTATGTTGAGCACGTCTCCAGTCTCCTCGTCGAAGGCGACGAGGTCTGTGAAGGTGCCTCCCACGTCCACGCTTACACGGTGCAACCGGCTTCCTCCGATGTACAAGAAGAG
>CAZCKR010000114.1:0-5878 GCA_964499305.1 uncultured Candidatus Bathyarchaeia archaeon
CCTCCCTCCCAGTATCCGTTCAGGATGAAAGTGGCGGGGCTGTCGGTGACGCTCTGCCCCCTCGGGACGATGGGCGTGAACCCGTAGCCCTCGTACTCCTCGACCCCCAGCGGCGGGTCGCCCCGCATCATCCACAGATTCGCCCCCGTCACCGCAACCACCACAAGCGCGATAACGACAATGTCCCGGTGCTTCTGGAGGTTGGACGTATTCATTGCTGCTCACTATATGTACTGGAGTATGGGCTTCGGGTGCTTCCTCTTCAGCCTCTCGTACCTGATGCACAGCTGCCAAAGCACGACGAGCCCAACAGCCCAGAACACCAGAGTCTCAGGGAGGGTTAACCAGAAAGGCGGCGCGTAGTCCCTCGGCACAAGGTCGGGCCACTGAAGCCTGTAGAGCCACAGGTGGGTCACGTAGAAGAACAGGGGGTTCCTGCCGAAGGTGAGCAGCATTCCTGTCAGCCCGCTCCTGAACCACGGCTTCTCCTGGATGTGGAGGCCCAGCGCCATGAAGAGACACATCCCCCCCAGGGTCCAGAGGAGGAACGCCACGCTGGGCGGGTACTTGCTCACGTAGAGCCAGTCGATGAGGGTGTTGCCGTTCCGGGGGAGCAGGTTACCGAAGCCGTTGAGTAAACGCACCACGAAGAAGAGCACGATGGAGGCGGCGCCTCCGACGGCGAACGGCACCTTCAGACGTTTTACCTGCTCCAAGTCCTTGCCGTAGAGATAGCTGCCGAGGCTCCACCCTAAGCCCATGACGCCCACCCACGGTATTATGGGGTATAACCCGAAGTAGGGCCACCTCTCGAAGTTGGGCTCATGCAGTATTACGCGGAGGTACCAGCCCCAGTTTGGCCGCGTCGGAATGAAGCCCAAGTCCAGGAACTGGTGGTTAAGCACAATGATGAGGCTAAGCGCCAGTATCACCTTCCACGGCAGCTTACGGGCGACGCTGAAGACGATGAGACAGACTCCTATGCACGCGATTACGCCGAAGTACGTCCACGGCAGGCTGAACGCAGGCGACACGAAGAAGGCCTCCAGGAAAAGGAGCGCAAGCCCCCTCTTGATGAAGTGGAGGGTCACCTCCTTCTCGCCCTCTCCCCTCTCGAGTCTCCTGGCCGCCGAGATGGCGAGCACCGTCCCCGCCAAGAAGATGAAGGTGGGCGCGCAGAAGTGGCTAACGAACCGCTCCAGGAACCAGGTCGTGTTCAGGAAGGGAGGTGCACGCCCCAGTATGCCCTCGCCGCCGTGGTGGTACTGGTTCCAGAAGCCGGAGACATGGTCCCAAGCCATGACGGCCATAACTATGCCCCTGGTGAAGTCGATGAAGTCAAGCCGCGGGAACCTCGCTTTGGCGTCGGAGACGGTTTCCTGTAGCGTCGATGAACCCATGGAATCGCCCTGTAGGTGTTACACGTATCTACTCATAAGATCTATTCAGCTTTGATGGTGGGGCCGCAGGAGCCTTCATTGCACCCTAGCCTTCTTTCTCGGTGAGGCCCCCAAACAGCTTGGACTCACAGATGTCTATCCTAAGCGTCCCGTTGGCCCCGGTAACGACCAGAACCCTCCCCTCTATGTACTCCAGCTCGCTTATCTCCCCCAGCTCCCCCTCGAAGAATACGCCGCCGTGGGGCTCCTTCGACAACATCATCTGGTGCAGGTGCTTCTTGGACTTCAGCTCAACCGAGAACGAGTGCCTCAACTGCTTCACAACTGGATAGCCCCTTGGGGTGGTCATAAGGGCTCCCAACGTGTATTATAGGGACTTTAATATCGTTGCTGAAGAGATAGGATATAACATTGTGAGGAAGCGAGCTTGGAGACCCTTTGCGACATCTTCTTCGAGTTCTCCAACGAGGACCGCCTGAGGATACTGCACACGTTGAAGGAGACCCCCCTCACCGTCACCAGCCTCTCCCGGGAGCTGGGCCTCACCACCCAGGAGACGAGCCGCCACCTCTCCAGGCTCGGCGACGCGGGGCTGACGCGCAAGGACCCGGAGGGCGGCCACCACCTCACGCCGTACGGGCACATGTCCCTAACCCAGCTGCGGGGCTTCCGGTTCACCTGCAGCCACAGAGACTACTTCAAGACCCACGACGTCACGCGGCTGCCCCCGGAGTTCGTCGCCCGCATCGGTGAACTGGAGCTATGCACCTACGTGGACGATGTCATGGTCATCTTCCACAGGATCGAGCAGGCCTTCAAGGACGCGGAGGAGTACGTCTGGCGGATGACGGACCGGTACATCCTGACGGCGATCCCCGTCATGGAGGACGCCCTGCAGAGAGGCGTCGAGTTCAGGCTCCTCGAGCCCAGGGACATCGTCATACCGCCGGAGTTCGACAACGGACCGATCCTACAGGAAGCCCTCAGATCGAGACAGTTCCGCAACAACGTCATCGACCAGGTGAATGTCTTCATGGCCATCTCGGAGAAGGAGGTCGCGGGCATCTGCTTCCCGGGTGACGACGACCGTATGGATTACAGGGGCTTCGCCTCCGACGACCCTGGGGTCCACAGGTGGGCGACGGATCTCTACGAGTACTACTGGGAGCGGTCGGAGAGAAAGACGGCGTTGAGGCCCCCGCCCAGCTAGAAGCCCATGTGGAAGCCTACACCCGCCTCAACGTAGTCGTCACCGTAGCCTTCGCTGAAAGCCAGCCTAGCGAGGTCCCCGCTGCAGTGGGTCGGCGCGATCTTCAGGACGCCCAGCTCCTTCATCTCCTCAACCAGGCGGTCCAGCTGGGCTCGGGTCGCCCCTCCCAGATGGAAGCCCCCGACGGCGAGGCATATCTCTCCGCCCGTTAGGTTCAACGCGTCCCGTGCGAGGTTCTCGACGCCCGGGTGGCTGCACCCGGTGACGAGGATGAGCCCGTTCTCCGTGTTGATGATCAGGGCCTGCTCGTCAGGGTTGGCGTCTAGGACCCTGGTAGTGGCCACGCCTTCACATATCACGGTGGCGTTGCTGGTCTCGACCACCGTTGCCCCCTTGACCCTGACGTTGCTCTTGATGTGGTAGGGAAACGTCTCAGGGAGGTAGACCGAGACGCCCGGGTTGGCGTCTAGGACGACGTCTATGCCTCCGACGTGGTCCCAGTGCTCGTGGCTAAGCACCACATAATCTATCTCCGTGACGTCGACGCCCAAGGCGACGATGTTGTGGGTGAACACCTCGGGGTCGCCCCCCGTATCGAATAGGATGGTTTTGTCCTCCAGCTCAACGAGGCAGCTGAACCCCCACTCGGGTATGCAGCTCTCCTCGTACGGGTTGTTGTCGTAGAGGATGGTAAGCGTCCCGCTGCACTCCTCTAGGGTAAGGGTGTACTGGGGGGCCTCCCGTCCGTCTCTCGGCAGGACCCTTGGGAGGAGCATGGCCGTGATGGCGACGACTATAACCGCGACTGCGATGGGTAACCATTTCCTGAGCCCAGACAACCCTGTAAACCGATCCAAGTTTTCTGTCTGCGGTGATAAGGTCTTTCAATGCTCGATGATGACGCGTCAGCATTGGGGGTGAGTCTCTCTGGCTGGAAGGAAAAACAATGGCAATACCATGAATTTCACATGGTTCCAGAGAGACTCCAATTTGTACCCAGACGGCATAATTTAAACCCTTATCTTGTGTCCACCCTAAAAAATAATGCATCTAAACCTCTGCACGGCTTCTGATGAGGCTTAGGTGCCACGACTTGTTCCTCCACCACCGGGACAACTCTACACGAAACCTAAGGACGTAGCCCACATACGGTTCCATGATATAAGCTGCACAGAGTTCCCTCAGGCATGTTGAGAGCTCTACTTGTAGACTCTGTCGATGGTAAGCTCCGCGATGTCGGCCGCGTAGTGGCTTATCTTCTTGATGCTTTCCCTCATGGTTATGATCTGAGAGAGGGCGGTAAGGTTGTTGTACTTCCCGAAGTAGGGAAGAGGCGTGATCTTCGTATACAGATCCACGATCTTCCTCTGGTTGTCTATTATCTCGTTTACCCTGCTAACGTCTTTCATCAGGTAGGCCCTAACGGCCATATCGTATGTCGTGAAGGCGATCTCAGCGGCCTCCTGTATCGTCGAGTAAACGTCCGTCGGCACGGATATATCTAGGTCGATAATGGAGATCATGCTCCGCGAGATCTGTGCCAGGTGGTCACCGATGCGCTCGATCCGGTGGACGAGGGTCTGGTAGTCGAGGCAGTCGAGGGGGTCGAGGCTCAGCTGTTTCGCGAGGAAGGGGTTGATAGCCGCCAGCCGTATCATCCTGAGCAGGAGAAACATGAGTTTGTCCACTTCTTCCTCCAGCGAGTATATCACTTGAAGTAGCTCCCGGTCCATATCGTGAAAGGAACTCAACACGTCTCTGCACATCGAGTAGTTGATTATGTGCATCCGCTCAATGCTAGAGATCACTGAGGCCTTCGACTCGTCCAGGAGCGTCTGCAGCGTGATGCTACCCGCCTCAGCCTCGATGATCATCATGTAGAGCTTGCTGGTCACATCCCTGATGGCTGACTGCTGCTGCGAAGTGAAGTACCGGTTCGAGGTGAGCTTTATGAAGGAGTACCCGTTGAGGAACCCCGCGATTATCTGCCTCACTATGGACTCATCGTCCTCGTTGAACCCTATGAGAAGGTGAAGCTCCCTCTTAGGCTTCAAGTTGAAGTCTTCCCCTGGGCTGAGTAGTAGGTTCTTGTCTCTCTGGACCGTCATGGTCACGGTCTCACCCTTGCTCAAGCTGTTCTCTCTGACCCATTCCTTGGGAAGAGTGACGGCGAGGGAACTGCCGAGAGACATGATCTTACGTTTTTCCATAAGAAAGAGAATGGAACGACACTCATATAACTTTCTAAAATAAGTATAAATGAACTAGAATAAATCTATATTAATCCAGATAAATATGCATACATATTAAGAATTATTGTGCAATATACATATAGCCCCGCGGTTTGTGATCGCTGAGGTGAAGCCGTGGTCGGGCATCAACCAAAATCCAAGAGGTTCGCATATGGTAGCATATATGTTAGAGGCTCTATTTTGACCCGGCTCCCTCAAGGTGAGACACATTGAAGAGAATGATTATCACAGATTGGAGCGCTCTGCTGAAGTGCAATGACTGCGGACATGAGCATGAATCCAGAGTTTATGGAAGATGGGAGATAGACTCCTCCACTATCACAAGATGTCCGAACTGCAAGAAGGTCACGAACCACGTGATAAGAGGCAGGATAGCCGAGACGTCCGACTACGACGAGTACCTTGAGAGACAGGGCCTCGTTATAAAATAACTAGGGGTGTAAGATGGTGGATGAGGTTCACCTGAATGAATCACCTCGGAAGCTTCACGTAGCCGCCGCGCAGATCGGTCCCATATACGAGAACGAGTCCAAGGAGGAAGTGGTGGAACGCCTCATAGACCTTATGGAGGAGGCCGCCAGGAGGAAAGCCCAGCTCGTCTGTTACCCGGAGTGCGCCCTATCCACCTTCTTCCCGCGGATGCTGCTGACGGAGGAAGAGCTACTAAAATACTTCGAGAGATCCATGCCGAGCCCCACCACCCAGCCCCTCTTTGACAGGGCCAAGGACCTGGGCATAGGATTCCACCTGGGGTACGCTGAGCTCAGCGAAGACGGCAGGTACAACACATCCATACTCGTTGACGCTGAAGGCGGTATCATAGGGAAGTACCTGAAGGCCCACATCCCGGGGACCGCTGAGCCTGTGCCTGGCCAAAGGTTCCAGCATCTGGAGAGGAGGTACTTCAAGGAGGGAGACACAGGGTTCAAGGTGTGGGACGCTTTCGGCGCTAGAATCGGCATGGCCATCTGCAACGACAGACGGTGGCCCGAGACCTGGCGGTGCATGGGGATCCA
>CAZCKR010000115.1:0-5768 GCA_964499305.1 uncultured Candidatus Bathyarchaeia archaeon
GGCGCTGAGGCCGGTCTCCGAGGCGACCACTGCCTTGTCGATGCCTAACAGGGCGGCTCTCTCATACGCTAGCTCCACGGTCTTCCTGGTGTTTACCTCGCCGTGAACGTGGAAGTAGAAGGTGTCGCGGGCTGTACCTAGTTCATCCAAGCCTCATCGAGTGTTTAACGTGGTCTAAATATAAAGAAAGTATGGGTGTGGATCGGTCGAGTCGAGTTACTTCTTAAAGTGCTCGGGGCCCAACCTGCCCCTAGTGTGTTCTTTGAACTCGCCTCCGCAGGGCTCGGCTATGAAGTCGCCGTCCCACCACTCGAAGGTGGTTATGTCGTCCTCCACGACCATTATGTGCGGGACCCCCGGCTCCACCTCCGTGATCTCTCCCACGCGTAGCGGCACCACCTTATACTCATTGCCGTCGTAGAGCACGTACCTGGCTTTTCCGGACAGCAGAAGGGTGTACTGCTTGTTTGGGTGAACGTGGTTGCCGCGGTAGCTTCCCACCTTGGTCTCCAGCACCGAGTAGAATCTTCCATCCTGTTTGAAGGCGTAGCCTTTTCCTATGCCCTCGAATGTCCCCCAGTCTTCCAATCTGAACGAGAGTTTTGGTTCACTCCTGTAATCGGTGACATACGGCACATCATTCTTATATTTATAATTTCTTGGCTGAAGTATTCCTATGTGAATGAGGCTCCTCCACCCCCCTTTTAAAACGAATAATATTTACCATAAAAAATGACGAAAAGAATATATGTGTTGAAGGTGCCTCCAATAGCCATGCTTCCCGCCATAGACATAATACCAGACAGGAGACGGAAGCTCGGCCTAACCCAGAACCAGCTAGCGGACATGGCAGGGGTCAGCCAGAGCTACATAGCCAAGCTTGAGGCCGGCAAGATCGAGCCAAGCTACCTAAAGGTGAAGGCCATCTTCGAGGCCCTGGACCAGGTTGAGCGTAGGAAAGAGGTGTCCGCCGGGGAGATGATGACGAAGGAGGTCGTGAGCGTCGAGGCCGACGCTTACATCCATGAGGCCGTCGAGGCCATGAGGAAACACGGGTTCAGCCAGCTCCCCGTGACCGTGGACGGTAAGCCCGTGGGCGGGGTGTCGGAGAGGACCCTCCTGGACCAGGTTCTCTACCCTGACGACGACAAGCCGCCGGGGATGAGGCGGGTCAGGGAGGTGATGGAGGAGTCGTTCCCACAGGTCTCCGATGACGCGCCCCTCAGCCTGCTCTCCAGCTTGCTCAAGTACTACCCGGCGGTGCTGGTGCAGAGACAAGGCGAGATCGTGGGCATAATCACGAAGGCCGACCTCCTTGGAGCCATCAGCTAGGCTCGTCGGCAAATAATTCTTTTAAGTGGTGTGTTTACCTCAACTACCCATGAAGCTCACCAAGAAGACCGTCATGACGGCGGTCGTGCTGTTCCTGTTCAGTAGCTCAATCATATTAATGGCGGTTGACACGTTGTTCAGGGAACCAGAGTTGAAGGAGATAACGGTACTAGAGACAAGCCTAGGCGTCATAGAGATAGAGCTCGACAGGGGCAAGGCCCCCGTCACCGTGGATAACTTCGTCACGTACGTCGAGGAGGGGTTCTACGACGGGCTCGTCTTTCACAGAGTGATAAAAAGCTTCATGATTCAGGGGGGAGGCCTCCAGCCCGACGGGACGAGGCGTGAAGGTAACGACCCCATAAGAAACGAGGCTAGGAACGGCTTGAAGAACGAGCGAGGCGCCATAGCCATGGCAAGGACGTCTAACCCGGACTCCGCGACAAGCCAGTTCTTCATCAACACCGTGGACAACGCAGGCCTTGACTACCCGAACCCAGATGGATACGGGTACGCCGTCTTCGGCAAGGTGGTTGAAGGCATGGACGTGGTAGACTCCATCGAGTCGGCGTCGACCAGGGGCAAGGCTACGCCCTACGGTGTGATGAGTGACTGGCCAGTGACAGACATCGTGATCATCAGGGCTTACATGAAGGAAGGCTAAACGTCTCCCTAAGCGTTTCACATGGAGGCATTTTCTGAATCTATAGACATGAATATGGAATCTGCCTCCCCGGCTTAAGGCCGTTCTAAAATGTAGTCTTATATAAACTATGAACTTCTTGGTACCCATGGAAGGCAAGTACCCGAAGGCGCTGCTGTTAATCGCCGCGGTGGTGGTGTCGGGCCTCGGCGGCGGATTCATAGGATACAGGATTCACGAGACCTCGCAGGCGAGCCAAGGGGACGAGACCCAGGTCTACCTCAGGCAGATCGACGAGCTTCTGGGTACTGTGCGTGAGCTACAGGAGTCCGTGGAGGAGCTGGAGGACCAGAACGACGACCTGAGCAGCGATGTTGCTGTCCTTGAGCACAGGCTGAGGAGTGAGCTGGAGAAGCAGAGCCACCCCTCAACGGTGATCGCCGACTCGGTTGAGACGGACGGCTTCGAGTTGACGCCGACGAGCTGGGGTGGTACGGCAGGGGCCCTACAGTACACGCTGCCCCTCGAACCGACGGGAATCACGAACTACGGGCACTTCACGTCGTCGGTGCCTCTGAGCGGTAGGGCGGAGCAGCTGCTGCTCTCCAACGGGTTTGTGGTAATCGAGAACCCGTTCGACGGGGACGAGGAGCACATCCAACCGGTCTACGATGATCTGAGGGACATGGACATCCCGATCTTCGTCACCTCCGACTCCCTGCTGCACCTCTACCACATACAGTTCGACGAGACCCTGAGGAGGATAGAGGAGACGACGTTCTACGGGGACATCTGGAACATCAGCAGGGCTCTCTACGACTACTCGGCGGAGCAGTACAATCTAACGGAGGGAAAGGTCAGGGAGGCGCACAGGAGGAACGCGGCGTACCTCGCAGTCGGCCTATGCCTGCTGAAGCCCGGCGAGGAACAGGTATCGGAGATGGAGGACGCCTACAGCTACGACAGCGGCAGCTTCTACGAGGAGGATCTAGAGAGGTACGGCTTCGCCCCAGGCGCCTTCGTGGAGGGGCTCGTCGAGGCTGAGCTAGCCCGGATCGAGGAAGCCGCCGGCTCCTCCGAGTCGAAGATATTCATCTACAGGGAGGACTACTCGCAGTACGTCCCCCGGGGCCACTACACGCGGTCCGAGAAGCTCCGGAACTACTTCAAGGCGGTGATGTGGTACGGCAGGATGTCCATGCTGCTGAAGGGAGACCCGAACATCGAAGCAGGGACCACGTGTTACACTATGCCTCCTTGCACCGCCTTCATCTCCGAGTACGACGCAGAGGTCCAGACACTTCAGGCGTGCCTGTTGACGGCGGCCCTCACAGGCGACACGAACCTCTTGACCCGTTGGAACAGGGTCTACGATGTCACGTCGTTCTACGTCGGCGTCTCAGACGACCTTGGCCCATACGAGTACCTCGACGCTCTGCAGAGCGTGTTCACAGGCACTATAGACCCTGGGCAACTGGACTACGACAGGCTTCTGGGGCTAAAGCTGAGGCTGGCAGAGCATAACCCTCCCGCCATCTACGGCGGAACAGGCAACGCCATGCTGTTCCCGCCGATTACGCCGGACAGGCTGGACGAGGTGCTTGAGGCCACCATGGGTTTCAGGCTCATGGGGCAGAGGTTCGTCCCAGACTCGTACGTCTTCCAGGAGCTTGTTGTTCCCAGGGTGCACAGCCCACTCGGTCCGGAGCAGCCTTTCACCTGGGTCAACACCCCTCTAGGCCCGACCCGGGGCTTCCCGCGTGGGCTTGACGCCATGGCAGTACTGGGCTCGTCCCGCGCGAGGGAGATACTGGACGAGCTCAAGGACTCCAACTACGAGAACTACGACGCCCAGTTTGACACGTTGAAAGAGCAGTTCGACAACTTCACCGCCGACGACTGGGGTAGGAACCTGTACTGGTCCTGGCTGTACACGCTGAAGCCGCTGCTGGAGGAACACGACGAGGGGTACCCGACGTTCATGAAGACCGAGGCGTGGGCCGACAAGCAGCTGACCACGGCGCTGGCGTCGTGGACAGAGCTCCGGCACGACACCATACTGTACGCTAAGCAGAGCTACAGCGTTGTGCTGACAGGCGCAGTGATTCTGCCGCCCGCGGAGGGCTACGTCGAGCCGGTGCCCGAGTTCTACTTGAGGTTGCTGGACCTAACCAAGATGACCAGGAGGGGACTGAGCAGCTACGGCGTCCTCGACGAGACATCAGCGAAGAGGCTGTCATCACTGGAGGAAATAATCTCCAGGCTCATCCAGATATCGGAGAAGGAGCTGCTGAACGAGCCGCTGACGCAGGGCGACTGCGACTTCATAAGGGACTTCGCGGACGAGCTGGACGACGTGCTCTCGGGAGTTGATTCCAAGGCGAAGAAGACCACCCTCGTCGCCGACGTGCACACCGACACGAACACGAACCAGGCGCTGGAGGAGGCAACGGGGTACGTGAGGCTCATCGTGGTAGCGTACAGGCAGCCTGACGGCTCAGTGGTCCTCGGCGCGGGCCCGGTGTTCAGCTACTACGAGTTCAAGCAGCCCATCAGCCAGCGGCTCACAGACGAGGCTTGGAGAGAGAAGCTGGCGGAGGACCCGCCGGACGACCCCGAGTGGGTCGACAGCTTCACAGACTAAAAAAGGTTAACGGGAGAAGACGATCTCGCCGTCGATGATGACATTCTGGACCTTGGTCATCACGTCCAGCGGGTCGCCGCTCAGCAGCCTCAGGTCAGCGTCCTTGCCGACCTCTATGCTGCCGACTCGGTCGGCTACGCCCAGTATGTCGGCGGGCACTATGGTGATGGCCTTCAACGCGTAGTCGTAGGGTAGGCCGTGCTTGACGCTGTAGGCGGCGCATAGGGGCAGGAACCTGATGGTGCCCCCCACGGCGTCAGTCTGTATGGCGAACTTGACGCCCGCCTCGTGCATGATCCGTGGGGTGTCGTAGCTCAGCTCCCTCATCTCCCACTTGCTGCGGGCGGTGAGGCTGGGCCCCCAGACCGCCGGGACGCGTTTCTTCGCTATATAGTCGGCTATCCTGTGTCCCTCGGTGGCGTGCTCCCAGCTCATCTCCACGTCGAACTCCTCGCAGATGCGGATCGCGGTCACCACGTCGTCCGCCCGGTGGGCGTGGGCCCTAAGGGGTATCTCCTTCCTCAGCACAGGGACGAGGGCCTCAAGCCTGATGTCGTGCTCCGGCTGCTTCTCCGGGTTGTCCTTGAAGTTTTCTTGCTTCTCCATGTAGTTTCTGGTCTTCTGGAGCCACTCCCTGAGGACGCCGGCGACGCCCATGCGGGTGCTGGGCATCTTCTTCTGCTCGACGCCGTAGACTCGTCTCGGGTTCTCGCCGAACGCCACCTTCATGCCGCTGGGGCTCCTGATCACCATCTCGTCTGCGATGGCCCTCGGAGCAGTCTTTATGACCACGCCGTAGCCTCCTATGACGTTGGCGCTCCCGGGCAGCACCTGCGCCGTTGTGACGCCCTCCTGGAGGGCTGCCGCGAGTCCGCCCTCGTCGGCGTTGGCTTTGATGCCGTCCAGCGCCCGTACGTGGGGCGTCGCGGGGTCGGTGGCCTCGTTGCCGTCGCTGCCGGCCCAGCCTATGGTCTCCTCCCATATGCCTATGTGGCAGTGGGCCTCGACGAGGCCGGGCGTCACCACTCTGGCCTTCAGAGTCTTGACGCCGTCGGGCACCTTGACGTCTGGCCCCACGGCCTTGATCTTCCCCTTGTCTATGAGGACTATTCCGTCGACCACGCCATCTGTGATGGTGTGGATCTTCCT
>CAZCKR010000116.1:0-5747 GCA_964499305.1 uncultured Candidatus Bathyarchaeia archaeon
TTGGAGACACAATATGATTCACTTTTACTGAGCCAGACAGAGGCTCAACAGCGTTTCGAATCAGAGATAGTATATGAGACTCTAAAAATCGTATTAATTGAAGAAAAGATATCCAGCCTTAATGATTTAATCCATAACACCAGCACCGTGGTATTATCAACAGAGCTAATAGAAGACGTGAATGTGCCTAGACGCGTCGGAGGTTATAAGGTGCTTCCTTTAGATCCCGAGGAGATCGAGGCAAGGGCTGAGGCTGAGGGAGCCTTTCTATATCTACGTTTCACCAGGTTTGAGCCAAACCCAGATAACATATTAGTATCTATTCAAACTTCAGGCATCTTCGATTACGTCGAAGGTATATCTATTCAGTTTAAGTTAACTGGAAAAATATACCAGGGGTGGATTAGCTAACGTGTATGAATGTGTCTCACGTAACAAGCATATTGAATTTCCCGCAGTATAACAAAAGTCTATGATTGATATAATGCTTAGGTAAATCAAATAGTATCTTCCCAAATGATATCGTTGGTTAGCGAATAATAATATCCAATTACCATCCATCTTAAACTAGGATCATAACCAATCGAATATAATCCGGTTCTGAAGTCAAGTCTATCTCTATACTCTTCAAGACCACAAGGACCACTCAAATCAACATAATATCCCGCAACCTCAGGAAGAACGTCTTCAACATAACTGTACGCGCGCATTACGTGTACATACTTCCTTTCAAACCCACTTCCATGAACGCGTGCGCTCTCATAGTTTAATTAGCCTTGTACTTGCTTTTGTTTAGATATTCCATAACCGACGGACGATATAATAAATAGATTGAGGCAAGTCCTATTGAGCCAAAAATGACGTGTAATGCACCCAAACCGAACATGGGGATCTGCACGATGATCCAGATCACTTCAACGACAGCCAATAACAATGAAGGTCTCCACACCCAGAGATTACCTCTATACAAGCCGTATGCTAAGGTTGCAGGTAATAATCCGTAAGGTCCAATAAACCAGAGGCCCAGAAGGATAAAACTTTGAAATGGGATTTTATCTAGAAATATATCCAGCCCCATACTTTTTCCTGAAGGATCAGAAAATAACATGAGTCCCGTTGCTATGCTGGATATTGCGATAAATAATTTGATAATAATTAAAACTTGAATCGCTAAAGGTCTCTTCATTTCACTCATTGCCATCTAATCCTCCGTCGTGCGTTAGTTTGAAGAGTGTAATATATAGAATGCTTGCACGCGCGCGTTTGTGACTTGTTGTTGTGTTCATTTCTTTTCGGGAGCAGAACACCTTAGAGTATCCTATAACTGTGACTTAATATCAATGACAAAATTTCAGTAAAGATGAATAAAATAACTCATCCATCAAGAACCAACCTGAACCGCGCGCGTCTCATGTAACAAGGGATTCTTTAACATGCGTACACACGCGATATTGAACACCATTATCAGTGCGGAGAGCGGGACTCTAACACAGATTACCTAACGAAAGATTCACGCACATCAATAATATCGAACTCGAAATATCAGACGTTACACCGCTGTCTTTGTGGCCGCCCCGTGGTGGGTGAGCCTGGGCCTCACGTTCACCACCATGACCCTGTCCGGGCCCAGGTTGCTCTTATCGGCCCTGATGATGGCCTCGCCGGTGTTCAGCTGGTGGGGCGGAGTGGGGGTCCCCTCCACCACCTGCCTGAGCAGGTTCGAGCTTATGACGTCCGACTTGTGAAATATCTTGATGTCGCTGCCCTTGATTATCTTGGGGTCAACGTCCTCGGGGAAGTGGGTGTCCAGCATGAGCCACGTCCCGGCGTGCCGCTTCTTACGGATCAGGTAGTTGATGTAGTCCGTGAAGTCCTTGCTCAGCCCCTTCCTGAGGTAGTCGTGGGCCTCGTTGATGACGAAGACGAACTGCTCCCGGGCGGTGCTCTCGTTGTTTATGAGAGAGCTTATGACCAGGATCATGACACTGAAGACGTCGTCGGGCTCCATCATGATCTTGCGGAGGTCGAAGACGTTCACGCCGCCTATTATGAGGTCGTTCATGAAGTCCCCGGCTACCAGGTAGTCCTCCAGCGTCTCGAGCCGCATCATGGCGAAGCCCTTCTGGTTAGGGTTCAGGTCGCTGGCCTCCACCTCGCGCCGAATCGTGTTAAGCCCGAAGTCCCTGTCGTACTGGGTCTTCTTGATTATCTGGAATATCTTCTTCACGTACATGGAGCCGCTCTTCTTGCCGAGGCTCAGCACGTGGGGCCAGTCCTCGGCTGTAAGCCTGGTCGGGTTGATGCCGATGGGGTACACCCTTGTACTGTAGTCGTCCTCGAATTTCCTGCGCTCATTCTTGTACACGAAGGGATCAACAAATATCCTGAAGCCCTTCCTTTCGATTACCCGTCTAGGCTCCACGCTGTAGCCCTCGCGGAGAGCCGCGGCCTCCTCCGGGTTCCTGTTGGCGTCGACGATGCTCCAGAACTCGCTCCTGATGTCGTCCCGTGGCTTGTGGAACACGATTATGGTGGCGGGCTTCCTTACCTGGCTGATGCCCTGTATCGACTTGGAGAGGAGCATCTCGCTGACCACGCCGATGGTGTATCCCTTTCCGCTGCCCTGCTTCCCGCAGACGAAGACGATGTGGGGCTCGTTCAGGTCTACGGCCACGAGATCGCCGGATGCCTTCCCCACCAGCCCCCACTGCTCGGGGAGTCTGTCGCAGCCAAGAAATATGTCCGGCTGTACATCGATCCTATCCAATGGCCCTGTTTCTGGCTCGGCTTGGATGGTGGCCGATGTGTATGTCTCCTCTTCGTTTACCGGTTCAGCAGCTGGTTCAGGTATGTCGAAGAAGAGAAATGGCTCCTCCTCATAGCCGCCTGTCTCCATGCCCGGCTCAATGAAGGGCTCCAGCATGGGCTCCTCCTCTGTATGAGCCGCCTCGACCGGCCTCCCGTTACTAGCCCAAGCCATGAGGGTGACTCTTAGAAGGTACACGATCACTGCCAACGGAAACGATATCAGGCACACGTTGAAGATGGTACCGTAGCTCACGAGTCCCAGCAAAGGGTTCCACTGCCAAGGATAGATCAGGCTCATTTCGCTGTACAGGAACGAGTCCAGTAACACGTGGCCCCAGACGCCGATAAGCGACGCAGCCAAGTACCCGCGAACGTCGTCACCCTGAGGCAGCCCCAGACTCTCCATGTACCGTGAGGTGAACCCTCTCATTAGATACATGGACACGGCTACGGCTACGCCTATTGGCGTGCTCACCGTTAGACTGTGATACGGGCCGTGAAGAGGCTGGGGAAGACTCAGCAGGATGACAAGAAGAGGCTCAAGGTCGATGACTATGGAAGCCACTAGCATAGTTGGAGTGTCCAGCAACGGGTACACTAGTAGGGCTACCAGGAGCGCTGGCCCTAAATGTAGGGCTGTAAACGGCATCCAACCCACAATAAGGAACAACCAATATAAAAGGTAAGGAAAACGAGCTACTTCCTCAGGTAGGCGTCGATTGCGGCGGCCGCCTTCCTGCCTGCCCCCATGGCGCTGATCACCGTGGCCGCCCCGGTAGCCACGTCCCCGCCCGTGTATACGCCCTCGATGGTCGTCTCCATGGTGTCCTCGTCGTGGATGATGGTTCCCCACCGGGTAACCTCGAGCCCCTCAGTTGTCTGCTGTATTATGGGGTTAGGGCTCTGACCGATGGCGATCACAACTGTATCGATCGGTAGCCTCCACTCGGAGCCAGGTATAGGCTCCGGCCTCCTACGGCCCGACTCGTCTGGTTCACCCAGCTGCATCCGGATGAGCTCCATCGCCTTGACGTTACCACGGCCGTCGTCGAAGAACCTGACAGGGTTATTTAACAGGGTGAAGATGACGCCCTCCTCCTCGGCGTTCTCCACCTCCTCGTGGCGCGCCGGGAGCTCGCCCATGCCCCTGCGGTAGATGATGAACACCTTCTCGGCGCCCAGCCTCAGGGAGCACCTAGCAGAGTCCATGGCGACGTTGCCGCCTCCGATGACCGCCACTCTCTTGCCGATGTTGATGGGCGTGTCATACTCGGGGAATCTATAGGCCTTCATGAGGTTGGTTCTTATGAGGAACTCGTTGGCACTGTATATGCCGCCCAGGTTCTCCCCGGGCAGTCTGAGGAAGTTGGGGAGACCGGCCCCGCTGCCGATGAACAAAGCGTCGAAGTCTCCGTTCAGCAGCTCCCCGACGGTGTAGAGCTTCCCTATCATGCTGTCAAGGTGGATCTTGACGCCCAGCTTCTTGATGTAATCAACCTCCGCCTGCACGATCTCTTTAGGCAGACGGAACTGGGGGATACCGTACATCAGCACTCCGCCGGCCGTGTGCAGAGCCTCGAATATCTCCACCTCGTGCCCCATCTTCACCAACTCGGCCGCAGCCGTGAGGCCCGCCGGCCCAGCACCTATCACCGCGACCTTGAAGCCGGTCGGCTCCGGCGGCTCAGGGATTTCGACGCCTTTTTCGCGTTCTATGTCGGCTACGAAGCGTTCGAGTCGTCCGATCTCTACCGGCTGGCCTCTGATGCCCAGCACACAGAACTTCTGGCACTGGTTCTCTTGGGGGCAAACCCTGCCACATATTGCGGGCAGGGCATTGGTCTCCTTTACCTTCCAAGCCGCCTCAATGAACTTACCTTCCTTAACAAGCTGTATGAAACCCGGGATGTCTATGTTGACTGGGCAGCCCTTGATGCACTGTGGGTTCTTGCAGTTGAGGCACCTCTCCGCCTCCTGGATCGCCATCTCGCTTGTGTAGCCCCTGGCGACCTCGAAGAAGTTGTTAATCCTCTCATCCGGAGTCTGCTTGGGCATCTCGACGGCGGGCTTGTCGAAGGCCATCTAGCCGACCTCCCTGTTGTGGACGACCATGGAGATTTTCTCTTGCGGATTGTATACTCTCATTCGCATTATTAGCTCGTCGAAGTCCACCTGGTGGCCGTCGAACTCGGGTCCGTCCACGCAGCTGAATCGGGTGTCTCCTGCCACGGTTACTCTGCATGCTCCGCACATGCCCATTCCGTCGACCATTATTGGGAAGAGGTTTACGTTTGTGGGTATGCCGTATGGCTTGGTCTTGTCGCTGAGGTTCTTCTGGAGGCTCGTGGGCCCAACGGTGAACACGTGGTCAAAATTTTCCTTCTCCAGAAGCTCATCGACTATGTCCATGCCTTTATGGCCGTAGGAGCCGTCGTCGGTGCAGATGTATGCCTCGTCTGCGATGGCCTTGACCTCTTCTTCTAGCATCACGTGGTCCTTGTTTCGGAAGCCGAAGACCGCGACTACTTGGTTCCCCGCCTTCTTGAACCACTCGATCTGGTGGAGCATGGCGGCGACGAAGACGCCGCCCCCTACGCACAGTATCCTGCCATAGTTCATTATCTTGGTGGCGTTCCCGAGGGGGCCTGCGAAGTTCAGTATCTCTTCTCCTTCTTCCAGTGTACCTAGCTCAGTCGAGGATTTGCCGACCTCGGCGAAGTAGATGGTCACGGTCCCAGCTTCGGGGTCTGTGCCGGCAATGGTCATTGGGATACGTTCACCGATCTCCTTGTATCTGACGATGACAAACTGTCCTGGCTCTGCCTTGTGGGCGACGGCTGGCGCGTGGACCTCGAACATCTTGACGTTTGGTGTAAGCTCCTTCTTTGACACTATCTTGTACATGTGTTCACCACTTGTGAGCCGAATCTGAATAAGGA
>CAZCKR010000117.1:0-4113 GCA_964499305.1 uncultured Candidatus Bathyarchaeia archaeon
AGCAGCCCATAGTAGAGGAAGTACCTGAGGTCCCAGTCCTGGCAGAACGGCCTTGTGCCGAAGTACTCCAGGGTGTGGATGTGGATGTCCCCTTGGTGGTGGGCCGTCGACAGCTTCGGGTCCATGAGCAGCAGGTACTGCTCCTTGCTAAGCCTGTCAGCCTTCTTCTTGTGCACCGTCTCAGGGTTTGGCTGGAGGTTGGCGTTCTCCTTCGCCTCGAAGCCGTTCCCCATGTCGATCTGGTAAGCGTCGTAAAGGGGAGCCCCGACCCTGGTGAGCAGGTTCCTGTAGATCTGGAACTCGGGTATCTCGTGGCTCCACTCAAGCAGTATGTTGTTTGTGATCTCCCTCACCATGGGCCCCGACACGTATCGGGGACGTGTTAGTATGATGCGGCGCTCAGCCTCGTCGGCTACCTTCTCGGCTGCCTTCTCGCTTATCGCTGGGATGTCGAACATCTTCTCGGCGAGTGTGGTCTCCTTGTCGAGCATATCTATGATCCTGGTCTTGTCCCACGGGATCAGGTAACCGTCCGTGGTGCGAACCATGGGCATGCCCATGTACACGTTCTCTGTGAAGAACTCCTCTATTCTCCGCTGGTAAGGCGGCAAATCACGTTTCCTAGCCATTCAAAACCTCCAAAACTAAATCCTGTTTCAGCTTCTCTCCGTCAAACAAATTCTCGGAGGGCTCCACCTTGGCGTTGTCGCCGACCGTAAGTATGGGTGGGTTACCGAACATGTTCATCATTATGAAATCTGTCTGGGCCTCTGTGTCAAACCATCTGGCCTCGAAATCAACGTCACTACCCTTTAGGAAATGCTTGAGCTTATCGCATTTAGGGCAATCAGGCAGAGAGTACACCGTAACCTTCATTTTACCTGCAACATCCTTCCCCTAGTGTGCCTCCTCGATGGAGACCACTAAATGTAGACGCAACTAATACGCGAATCGCCCTATATTATCTTAATCATTCACATCCTAATACTCAAAGATGTGTCTGGTAGAATAATCACGATATCCTTGGATTGAATGAGATTGTCTCAAATGAAATAAATCATAGGGATAGTCGATACTCGATTCGCGATGTTTTATATATTCTGCATCATATTGGTTAATCGATAAGATAGAGAATTATTCGGTGTGCCGACATGACGATAATAATCTGCCTCGTGGGACAACACTACCGTCGAGCCTTCGACGGGATAAGGTACTGGAGCAAGGTACACGGAATAACCAAGCTTTACCTGCTCCACAGCGACACGGAGGCAGAGGATAACCCCTTCGCCTACATGAGCGAGACCAACGCCGAGGAGCTCAGGGAGAGGCTGGAGATCCTGGACCCCATAATGGTGGGGTTCAACCCCATGGATCAGAGGAGCGTCTTCCGCACCATCTGGGGCATCATGAGCCAGGCGAGGGACGCGGGCGAGGAGGTGCTCATAGACATCACCAGCACCACCAACACGGCAATGGGCATTGCGCTCACCATCGCACTCATGTTCAGGAACGCCCGCGTCTACAGCGTGCCGAGCGCCGACCCCGGCTGGTACGTCAACGGGAAGCCCGGGGACCCATCCTTCGAGAAGTGGTTCGAGCGCGCGCGGGACCAACCCAGCAGGGACCCCACGGAGATACAGCTCCCAGGCTACAGGCTGGAGCCCAGCAGCAAGCACGAGGAGAAGGAGTGGGAGCGAGAGAAGAAGCTCCTTGTGCTGCTGAGGGAGAACGACGGCGAGGCCGATAGCATCAGCGACATCATCAGATGGTTTGGGCACAAGGCCGCCAACAGCACCCTCAGGAACAGGTTCAGCAGGATCGTGGCCCGGCTGGAGATGAAGGGCCTCGTGGACGCCGAGAAGGGCAGCAAGATGAAGGTCATAAGCCTCACCGAGTTCGGCGCCATATTCGCGGAGGCCCTCGCCGAGGGCGCAGCATAACTGGCCAACGAAACCCTCCAAGTTTATTTTTTAGTACAAAAGAGAGCCATAAGTTCGATCGTTCTTTTCTTAACTCTTTAACTTGTGGCGCGCAGCAGCCTCCGATGTAATATCGCTGGCGTGGATGAGTCTTAGAGGTATTAGGCTCCACGTTGGGCCACCCCGTTTTCAGCTATCTTTTTATTGAAGTCATGCAGTTTGCACAAATAACTGAGGGTAACAAATGAAGGCACAGGTCACGTTGACCCCGGCTGAGGGGAAGAGGCTCATAGCCAAGGCGATATCCTGTATGGATTCCGTGCAGAAGGCCTACCAGGAGGGCACACTGATCATCGCCACGAGCACCACCACGGCCTACGTCGCCGAGGAGCTCATGGGCAAGGAGATCAACAAGGGGATGTTCACGGCGGGCGTCGTAACCAAGGAGGGCGCCAGCATCACCAAGGCTGACGGCAGGTACAAACACTACGTCTTCGATAAAGGGGCGCTGAAAGAGTGCACCACCCCCGAGCTCGTACCGTACCTAGCGAGGATGGGCCCCGACGACGTCATGATCAAGGGCGCCAACGCCATCGATCCCTTCGGCGCCGCCGGCATACTGCTCGCAGGCTCCGGAGGAGGCACCATAGGTACGGCTTGGGGCCACCTGATAAGGAACGGCGCCCAGCTAATCATCGCCGCGGGGCTTGAGAAGCTTGTCCCGGGGCCTCTGGACGGCGTGGCGCCCATGATGGGCACCGAGGCCATCGACAAGGCCATGGGCTGGAAGTGCGGCATGATGGTCGTACAGGGCCAGATCATCACAGAGATGGAGGCCATGAAGCTGCTCTTCGGCGTCGCCGTTATTCCGGTGGCCGGCGGCGGGATCGACGGGGCCGAGGGCTGCAAGATATTCCTGTTAGAGGGTGCCACCGAAAACGTGGAGCTGGCCTTCGAGGTGCTCTCTGAGTTAAAGGGGGAGCCCAAGCTCAGCACCAGCATCATGGATAAGCCGAAGGACGCGTAACGCCTAGGCCATCCACACTATGTCTTCCGCGCCGTGGAAACGGGCGAACTCCTCTATGTTTCTCGACAGTTTATCCTCGTAGTCTTCCGTGGGGTTGAAACCGTCCTCCACCCAGTAGCCGCGTATGATCATCACGTTGTTCTCCCTGTCCATCTTGGGCTCGACCCGCGCCACGAGGCGGTCGCCGTAGAGAACCGGGAGATGATAGTACCCATAGACCCGCTGATCTTTGGGGATGTAGGTCTCAAGGCGGCCCTCGAACCCGAAGAGCTCCATGATCCGTTCCCTGTTCCACATCATGTTGTCGAAGTAGACGAAAAGCCGCACGTCTTCGAAGCCGAAGCCTGAGCCTAGCTCTTCAAGTCTATCCGTGTCCCCGGGGAAACAGTAGTACGGGTTCTTGTCTCCATCGACGCTGTGCTTCACGGCTTGTCCATCTGAGACGAGCCGATCCAATAGTTCCTGCAGCTGCTTGGATGTACGGTCTAGTTTCACAGACCAGGGGTGATAGTACTTCCTCAACTCCTTAGGCTTTACCAACCCTAGGCAGCTCATGGTCTTCAACGCGAAGAACCTCACCCTCTCGTCGTCACTTGGCTCTGAGGCGTCCACGCCTGTGGGCAGCACGTTCTCGGCAAGATCATAGTATCTCTGGAAGTTCTCCCTGCGGTCGATCAAGAGTATACCGGCGCCGAACAGCAGCTCCAGCGCTAACTTTGCGGGTTTCCAGTTCCACCAGCCGCCTTTCCTCTTAGGCCCCTCGAAGTCTTTAGACGACAGGGGACCCTCATCCCGGACCCTGCTGAGGACCCTGTCAAGCAGCTCGGGGTCCGCCTTGCTCCTCTTACTGAATCTAGCCCTCATCTCCTCTCTTCTTACATTCATCGACTTGATGTAGTACCTGTAGTCCTTGAATGGGACGTAGCAGGCAGAGTGGGCCCAGTACTCGAAGAGCAGCCTGTCCCTGTACGCCAACCCGTGTAGATCCTCTTTTTCGTACTGGCCGAGCCTCGTCCACAGCGTGAGGTAGTGGGCTCTCTCGACGACGTTTATGGTGTCGATCTGGAGGCAGCCGAGGCGGTCTACGGTGTCGTAGATGTCGCTTTTATCGACGTGATCCGGGAACCTGCCTACGCCTTGTTTCTCCAGCATCAGCCGTCTTACGGT
>CAZCKR010000117.1:4213-5704 GCA_964499305.1 uncultured Candidatus Bathyarchaeia archaeon
CCATGTCCAAGAGGCCTGCCTGGGAGATCCAGCGAGAGGTGAGGGTGAAGGCCGAGGAGGAGGCCAGCCCCGAGTACGGGTGCCCGCCGAACCAGAGGACCCTTCAGCAGCACATCAGTTTCGGCGTAGTCGTCCTCGACAAGGTGCCTGGCCCCACGAGCCACGAGGTGGCTTCCTGGGTCAAGAAGCTCCTCGAGCTGGACAAGGTGGGCCACGGGGGCACGCTTGACCCCAAGGTGACCGGCGTCCTGCCTGTCACCCTCCAGGCCTCGACCAAGGTTGTGCAGGCTCTCCTCGAATCGGGTAAGGAGTACGTCTGCGTGATGAGGACCCACGGCGAGGAGAAGGAGCAGAGGGTCAGGGACGCGTTGATGCTTTTCACGGGCGAGCTCTTTCAGAGGCCTCCGCTTAGATCCAGCGTCAAGCGTCGGCTGAGGACGCGCTGGATCTACGGCATCGATTTCCTTGAGGGCGACGGTAAGAACTGGCTCTTCAAGGTGGCTTGCGAGAGCGGCACCTACATACGTAAGCTCTGCTACGACGTCGGCGAGTACCTTGGCGCGGGGGCCCACATGCAGGAGCTCCGGCGAACGAGGAGCGGCCCCTTCACGGAGGAGGAGGCGTGCACCATGTACGACCTCACGGAAGCCATCGACCTGAGGGACGGGGGCGACGAGGAGCTTCTGCGCCGCCTCATCCGGCCGGTGGAGGCCGCGTTGGAGCTGCTGCCAAAGATCTGGATAAGGGACTCCGCGGTGGAGGCGGTGTGCAACGGCGCCCAGCTCGCCGTGCCAGGCATACTCAGGTACAGCACAGGCGTTAACGTCAACGACCTAGTGGCGGTCTTGACCCAGAAGGGCGAGGCTGTGGCCCTCATGAACGCCGAGATGAGCAGCGGCAAGATCCAGGCGGAGAGCCACGGCATCGCGGCAAAGCCTGTCAGGGTGATAATGCCCATGGGAGTCTACCCCAAGTCGTGGTGAGGGTGAGCGGCCACTACTTCTCGCCGGAGCCCGATTCGAGGCTCAAGTACGGCTTGATCGACACGGTTCTCCGCGGAAGGAGGTACAGGCTCTTGACGGCTTCAGGGGTCTTCAGCGCCAAGAAGGTGGACAACGGGACAAGGGTGCTTGTAGAGACGATGACGGTGCCGCGTGAGGGGAGGTTCCTCGACGTGGGCTGCGGGATCGGCGTCATTGGGCTCGTCGCGGCGACGGAGAGCCCGTCCCTCGAGGTGACCTTGACCGACGTGAACCCCCGCGCCACCATGGTGGCGGCGAGGAACGTGGAGAGGATGAGGCTTGGGAACGTGAGGGTCCTGACCGGCAGCCTCTACGAGCCTGTCACGGGGGAGGAGTTCGACGTGGTCGTCTCTAATCCGCCGATCTCGGCTGGGATGAGGAAGGTGGTGGAGCCCCTCGTCAGAGGCGCATACAGTCATCTGGCTGAGGGCGGGTGTCTGGTTGTCGTCGTACAGTCCAACAAGGGTGG
>CAZCKR010000118.1:0-5654 GCA_964499305.1 uncultured Candidatus Bathyarchaeia archaeon
TAGGGTAAAGCAGAGTTAGTATCAGGGGCTAGCACAGTGAAGAGACTCGCAGTGTTAATGATTGCTCTCCTCCTCACCCCAGCGTTGGCGGTGGAGGGAGCGGACGACACCCACTGGATAGAGGAGTACCAGATCAAGGACCTCACGACGGGCAGGCTCGTGCTGAGCCACGACGTCGTGGACGACGTGTTGATCCAGAACGCCCCCGTGTTCGCGGGGGAGGAGTACAACCTCACCTTCAAGCTCAACGTGAGGCAGAACATTCCTTTCGCTGTGCTCACGCTGAGCCTGTCAACCAACCTGTACAAGCCCACGGTGGAGGACGTCTTCTGGGACATACACACCCTGGAGATGGATCTAACGGAAGACTACAACCCCGCCGAGAGAACCATAATGTTCAGCCAGAACCAGGGGGTATACCACGTCTCGGTGTTTTGTCTCATTAAGAGCGACATCACTACCCCGTCGAGCAGCTATGGTGTCACCATCCACAGGCCTGTGGACCTGAAGATCATGAGGCTGATAGGGCCTGACGAGACCGAGCTGGACAGCGTCACCGTGAACGTCATCGACTCCAGGATAGACGACTACAACATTCTGCTGAGTCAGAAAGAGGCTGAGCTGGCGGATTACAGGACCAGCAACGTTGACCCGGCGTACGTGGAGCTCTTCGAGAAGTTCGTGGAGCTGGCAAAGGATGAGTCGCAGCTAGGCCTCGTGGACTCGGCCATAGAGCTGCTGAACACGTTGGAGGTCGAGGCGCCGCCTGCACACACTGGGCCAAGCTGGATGGAGCAGTACTTCCTGCCGGCGGTTGGAGGGCTGGCGATCCTGTTCATTCTAAGCGTCGCGCTGTTCATGAAGACGAGGAGCAGGCTAGGCTTCGTGACAATGATAGTCGAGGACCAGATAAGGGAGATGGAGGCCCTAGGGATGCGAGCCAGCAGGATAGACAGGAATTTAGCCCAGAGACTGAACGAGATAAACGAGAGACTCAAGGAGGCGGAGAGAAGCTAGATGTCAGAGCTAGGATATTCGAGCGTCATACACCTGGTGGGACTGGGAGGCGCCGGCACAAACGTAATAGAACACTTCCTGAAGACGGATAAGACCATGGAGCTGCTGAACAGCGGAGCCACACGGCTCAGCCTCCTCGCCATGGACATCGCGGACCCGGACATAAAGAGCCTTGACGACACGTATAACAGGATACTGGAGCAGATGAGGCGGAAGGGCATACCCCAGGAGCGGGTCAACCTCATCGCCAAGAGCGTCAAGTTCCCGTCCGCCGAGGCCATGTTCGACTTCGTCCAGAACAAGTTCAAGGAGCACCTCGTCAACGACGGCATCAAACTCAAGGAGTACAACCCTTGGCTGCCGAGCACGGTGGCGATACCGCCGCTGGCGGGCGGCGCCGGTAGGCGGAGGAGCCTCGCCAAGGCGATCTACAACCTGAACTACTACCAGCTGGGCATCATCAAGAGCTTCACCAACATGTTCAAGGACAACGCCCTCAGCAGCATCAGCAGCCCCATAATACTGATAGTGTTCGGGCTGGGAGGCGGAACCGGCAGCGGCATGGCCATGGACTTCGCCCGCCACCTCCGCCAATCCGTGGGAAGCGGCGTCCCCATCATGGG
This sequence comes from uncultured Candidatus Bathyarchaeia archaeon, assembly GCA_964499305.1. Lineage (GTDB taxonomy): Archaea > Thermoproteota > Bathyarchaeia > TCS64 > TCS64 > RBG-16-57-9. Next base: position 1,641 of record CAZCKR010000118.1, read on the forward strand.
CCTATGCATCCTGCCGTGCCCAGGCGACGACCCGCCCGCCAAGGGATACTCGGCGTTCAACGCCATCAACGAGCTCAGCCTCCTCATCAACCGTGAGAAGAACGCGCTCATCACCGAAGGCCTCGGGGAGGTCTACAGGAACCCGTTCAACACGGTCATGTTCCTGCCGCTGATGCCGGCGTACAGCAAGACGGGCAACATCATCAGCGCACGCGACGAGATCGACAAGATGATCGTCGAGATGATCTACGTCCTCATGGACTTCGACATGGCCGACCTCATGAGCGGCATAGGCACAGAGGTGGGCCTCACAGACGACACCATCCACACCCTCAGCATGGTCAAGGTCAACTACCCCGTCGACGCCTACGTGGAGGCCTTCAAGAGCAACCTGGAGAAGATGCAGCAGCTAGCCGAGATCCGTAAAGAGAAGCTGGAGGTGCTGGACAAGCTGCAGAACGTCCTCGAGCTCAAACGGGAGGAGGTGACCGAGATCTACAAGGACTACCTCATCAAGACCAACGCCTACAGCGCCGAGGAGTTCGAGGAGAAGGTGGAGCAGGTAATCCACAGCAGCCCCCGGTTCGAGGAGGACTACAGCCTCTACGTCCGCGGCATCGAGGACCAGATCAACAAGTGGATCGACGAGGCCATCCAGTTCATGAACACCATAAGGCTCGTATCCTCGGAGGGCACCATAGAGGACAGCGTCAACAAGCTGATCCTCGACAGGGACGAAGCGATGCCCATCGACAGCCTGGAGGGGATGATGCGGAACATAAGCCGCACCCACCCAGAGTTCTCGGAGAGGAAGACCGCCATGTTCGAGCGGCTCCAGCAGCTCGTCCCCAGCAGCCAGAAGCTAACCATCAGGCAGAAGAAGCTCGTGGAGGACTTCATGAACCTCGCAGACATCTCGGAGAAGGCGCTCCTTATACTGAGGCTCTACAACGAGAACAGGCACCTCACAGACGCCATCATGCGCCGCTACGAGATACTGCCCGAGGAGGAGAAGCTCAACATAAGCTTCAAGGACATGAAGGCCGAGCTCACCACCATCTACCACCTGCTGCAGCTCATGATCAAGCAGAGCAGCGACGAGGTGAAGATGATAGACGAGCACCTCACCTACCTGCAGGCCCTCATCGTCAAGTTCCGCACCAAGCGGGAGGGCCTGGAGAACGAGCTCATAAGGCTCGAGGAACGCAAGAAGAGGATGGAGTACGACCGCGAAAAGTACGCCAAGGAGAGCAAGGGGTTCAGCCTCTTCGGTAAGAAGAAGTACGCCAGGGACAAGGTCAAGGAGCTGGAGCGGGAGCTCAGAGGCATAAACGAGGAGATGATACACTTCAACTCCAACATCGGCAACAACGACACCCTCATAGAGTTCTACCAGGATCTCAGCAAGAAGCTGGAGGTGACCAGCGAGTACAGGAAGAAGCTCAACACCGTCCTGGACCTGACGGAGGACTACCAGGAGAAGCTGCAGGGGATCATCAAATCCAACAGGTTCTACGAGCGAACGACGGAGCTCACAGGCGATGAGCAGGGAAAGATCATCTACAAGATACTGGCCGAGCAGGAGGACCAGCTCAACAGGGAGGGCATCCTGGAGGAGATCCTCGACGTGGACCACTTCAAGGACTACATGAGGAGCATCATCAGGATCTACAGGACACCCAACATCATGGGGATGAAGAGCAGCTACCGCAGCGACTACCTCTGGGTCACCGTCCAGACGCCCACGGGGCTATGGGATGAGGACCTCACCCAGGAGCTCTACACGGCGCTGGCCGCCTACGTGACGGGCGACGTATCCAAGACCATCACTGTCAGAGTGGTGGAGTGCAGGGACCCCTGGGTCATCAGGGTGGTGGTCATCGCGGGCCGCGGGAGAATCGAGGACCTGGCGCCCTACGACGAGATGGAGCGCCTCAACAGGAAGGCCAGCGAGTTCGAGAGCGGCCTCAGCCGCAGCTTCCTGGTCGAGCACAAGGGAAGCGTAGAGGAGATAATCGGCGAGCTAGGGGCTAGGCAGATAGTCTAGCTCCCCGAGGAGCTTTTTCTTTATCTCGTCCCACAGCTCTCTGTCGTAGAGGCCCTGTTCCAGGTTCATTTTGCTGAACCGCTCGATGCGCCTATAGATGTCTCCGAACATCTTCTTGGTGTCGAAGCCGCCCACCAGGATCACCACGTCCACCCTGTCTCCGAACTCGTCGACGAACACCGGCTCACATATCTGGGGGATGTCGACGCCCAGGGACTCGGCTAGCCACTGGGATACCTCGTACTCGATCTGGCCCTTGGTGAGCTCGTCCCTGTAGTAGAGGGGCGCCCGGACGAGCACGTAGATCATGGTTGCCGTCGAGATGTCGAACTCCATGAGCGGCTGCTCCAGCGTGACCTCCAGTATGTTCCTGAAGCTCTCGTATATACCGAGGCTGCACCCGGTGGCCATCAGGGCCGAGAACATGCCGATGTCGAAGTTACGGGAGAGCTTGTAGAGGTCCCTGATGAAGCCTCGCTTGTCCAGCAGCAGCTCCACTAGGTAGTCCACGACGTCTAATTCCTTGAGTATCTCTCCCATGCGGTGGACCCCCGAGTAGTCCTCGAGCTTAGCCTGGTCGATGAGGAGCAGCGGGGTCGAGCCGTCGATTGAGACCATGCCTATCGAGGCGAAGGAGTTGAAGAGGGCGTCGGAGCTGTGGCTCATGGAGGGCACTATGGAGACGCCGAGGACGTTTTTCTCTCTCTTGGCGAGAAAACGGTGGAGGAGGGGGTATAGGCCCGACGAGGAGCCCTCGGAGAGGTTGACCAGCGTGAGTATCTCGTCGTGGTAGTCGTAGACATGTTTCCCGAGCGCGTCTTCGAAGGCCTCGGCGTCCACGTGCTCGAGCAGATCGAACCAGTAGTGGGGCTCGTATAGAGTGTCGATCTCTACGTCAAACTCGGGATCTATGTATACTGTTTTATGTTCCAAATCCTTCTTATGGTGCACCCGGATGACATCAGTTAGACCCTCCTCGTCGATGCCGGGGGATTCGAGGGCGTCCAACGTGTACTGTCCCACCGTGATCACGGCTCTGTCAGGCAGCAGGGACTCTATCGAGTCTATGTTCTTCTTGATACTCGCAAGAAGTTTTAAGTCGGAGTCGCCCAAGGTCAACGGGGTTCACGGTTCCATATCTTATATTAATACATGGTGGTAGTTCTGTGATATGAGTTTCGCGCTCTTTATGGACGGCGACTTCAGCGAGCGGACGGGTAAGCTCGTGACGTTCGTCGTTACCATGGTGAGCATGGCGTTGGGGTTCACGCTTATACCGATGTTGCCGAGCCCGCTGCCGATCATAATCGCTTTCCTGGTCGCATACGCCGTGTTCAAGGACAAGATCTACGGGGCGATGGCGGGGAGCCTCATCATCAGCCTGGGCTTGTTCTATCACCTGTCGAGGATCGGGTTCTTCCAGCTGATTCATGATCCCGTGAAGAACACGGTTCTCATGGCGCTGCTCATAGCGCCCTTCGTCATATGTCCGGCGATGTTTAACAACAACCTCCAGATCATCGCCATGGACATGGGGATAATCGCGGTCTCGCTTCTCTTCTTCAGGTCCACATTCTACCTGGCGATACCGCTCATACTCGTCTTCGCGACGATCTACAAGGGCAGGGGGATAGTCTACACCTTCGTCTACTACGCCTCGATATCGCTGCCTCTCCAGATAATGCAGTACCTGAATACCTTCGAGGAGGGCGTGCTGCCGCCGCTCTACACGCCCCTCGACCTCATCTACCACGACATCCAGAGCCAGCTGACCACCGTCAGCCTCGACACGTTGAAGCGTGTGTTCAACACCATCACGGGCATAATGCCTCCGGACGTGGTGATAAACGGAGAGGTCACGGCGTTCGCGAACTTCATAAACTCGATCCCGGGGATGATACTCTTCTTCATAATCATGAGCGGCCTCATCTCGGTGATAGCCATAATGAACATGAGGATGCCCGACC
>CAZCKR010000119.1:0-1922 GCA_964499305.1 uncultured Candidatus Bathyarchaeia archaeon
GTCGTGGCGTGCTGCAGCCCCCACATGCACGAGAAGATGTTCCAGAACGTCGTCGAGGAGGAGGGCGTCAACAGGTACCAGCTGGTACACGTGAACATACGTGAGCACTGTAGCTGGATACACGAGAAGGGCGCCACCGAGAAGGCGGCGAGCCTCGTCAAGGCGGGGGTCCGGCGGGCCCAGACCCTTGAGGCCCTTGAGGACAGGGAGATACCCGTCTGCAGGGACGTCATGGTGATAGGAGGCGGGGTCGCGGGGATAACGGCGGCTCTGCAGCTCAGCGAGGCGGGCTTCAAGGTCAACATGGTGGAGAGAAACCCCAGCATCGGCGGCCGCATGGCTCAGCTCAGCAAGACGTTCCCGACGCTGGACTGCAGTCCATGCATACTGAGCCCAAGGATGGCGGAGATCGAGAACGACCAGAACATCACCCTCTACACCAACGCTGAGCTGGAGACGTTGACGGGCGGCCCAGGCAACTACAGGGCCGCGGTCAAGCTGAGGGCACGTGGCGTGGACGCCGACAAGTGCCTCAAGTGCGGCCGCTGCAGCCAGGTCTGCCCCACGGAGGTGCCCAGCGAGTTCGAGGAGGGGCTCTACAAGCGTAAGGCGGCGTACCTGCCGTTCCCGCAGGCGGTGCCCAGCAGCTACGTCATCGACTTCGAGAACTGCATAGGCTGCAGGCAGTGCGTCGAGGCGTGCCCTGTGGACGCCATAGACCTGGACGACATGGACAGGGTCGTGGAGATGGACGTCGGCAGCGTGATAGTCGCCACGGGGTTCGACATGATCGACCGCGGCAAGCTCAAGAGCTACCGACCGGAGCACCCCCAGGTCGTCGACGCGCTTCAGGTGGAGCGGCTCATCGAGAACGAGCTCACCGAGGGAAAGATACTCTACACGGAGGCCGGGGACAGGGTGAAGAGCATGGCCTACGTGCTCTGCGCCGGCAGCAGGGACCCGCACCGCGGCGTAAGCTACTGCAGCAGCGTCTGCTGCCCCTACACCGTGAAGCAGGCCATACTGCTGAAGAAGTACCTACCCTTCCTCAAGATGTACGTCTACTACACCGACATGCGTATGACGGGCAGGGGGTTCGAGGACTTCTACAGGGAGGCCCGTGAGAAGGGCATCCAGTTCATCCACGGCAAACCTGGCGAGCTGACGCCGCTGCCCGGGGGAGGCGTTGAGATCATGGTGGAGGACATAGACACGGGGCTCCTGTTCAGGAACGTCGTGGACCTGGCTGTGCTCAGCAGCGCCATGGTGCCCAGCGAGGGCACCCGGGAGCTGGCGGGTAAGCTGGGGATAGCGCTGGGCGAGGACCTGTTCATCGCGGCCAAGCACGTGAAGCTTGACCCCATCAGCACCCTGCGGGAGGGCATCTTCGCGGCGGGCGTCGCCACCGGCTGCAAGGACATCCACGACTCGGTGATAGACGCCAGGGCGGCGGCTAGCCACGTCACCAACTTCCTGGGCGAGGGCAAGCTTACGCTGGACCCGTTCAAGCCCGTCTACGTGGGCGAGTGCGACCACTGCGGCATGTGCGTCGAGGTCTGCGCCACCGACGCCATAAGGCTGGAGGAGGGCGGCCCCGTCGTCGACCCGGTGTCCTGTAACGGATGCGGCGCCTGCGTCGCTATATGCCCGCGAGAAGGGCTGCTTCTCCCCAACTACACGAAGCGGGCCCTCGTGGAGGAGGTGAAGGGCCTCGTAGAGGACGCCGGGGACGAGGTGGCCGTGGTGGGTTTCTTCGACGACAACATCAGCTACACGGCGGCGGATAACGCCGGCACGGCGAGGCTCCACTACCCGACGAACATGAAGATAGTCCGCACCCCCAGCACGGCGCTGCTGGACAGGGACGTGGTTCTGAAGGCGCTCGGCAACGGCGCCGACGGCGTCATGATAATGGACATCGA
>CAZCKR010000119.1:2022-5597 GCA_964499305.1 uncultured Candidatus Bathyarchaeia archaeon
ATTCTCAGTTCTGAGCTGAACCATGCGAATCTGGAACACCCTCTCCATGAGGGACACCGTTATGACGAGGAGCGAGGGCTGCAGGGTCTGGGACAGGGACGGCAAGTCCTACCTAGACCTCCAGTCGGGATACTGGTGCAGCGTCCTCGGTTACGGCAACCCGGACCTGTTAGAGCCCGTGAAGAGCCAGATCGACAGGCTCGTCAACGTGATGTCGGCGTTCAGGACCGATGAGATAGAGACATCCTAAGCTCTTAGGGTTAAAACCGTAGGCTAGCCTTATTCTATTTCTATTAAGCCGCTTACGCACGCCACATACTTCCCCGACTCGGTTATGCTGTAGATGTTCTCCCTGCCCCGCTTCTCCTTGGCTATGTACCCCGCGGCCTCGAGCTTGGCTGTGATGCCTTTGTTCAGCCTCATATGCATCCCTATCTTGTCGCCGCGGCTGAGTTTGGTGGGGTCGTCCTTGAAGCCCTCGACTCCCTCGCCGTGGAGGTACTCCAGGACGGCGGATGTCCGCATGTGGCCTGTCTGATGGAGCTTGACCAGCACCTTCATGCCCCTTTCATCCGGGAGCATGATGTTGAAGTTCTCCAGGAAATGTACCTGGGGCTCCGTCACTATGGCTTTGCCGTGGCTGAGCTTCTCCTGCCGGGTGTGGACGTACCGGTTGCACCGCACGTAGTAGAGGCGGGCGCCCTGCGCCATGGCGGCTATCGCGGTGCCCGCCGAGACGAAGGGGCCGCCCGCGGACATGTTGACGTAGACGACGTTCCCCTTCTCCTTTTCCTGCTTCACGATGCGGCTGACCTTGGAGATGACTTCCAGCATGTTGAATATGTCGGTGAAGACGGTGACGGTCTCGACGCCGAGGGCTCTGAACCTCTGCTCCACCTTCCTCCAGTAGTAGCTCATCTCGTCTATCTCGTCCGGCTGGGCCCGCGTAACAGTGAAGGCGAGGAGGTATACCTTGTTGGCTCTGAAGCCGCCTTCGACCTCGAAGGCCCTGACGGCGCGGTCTATCTCCTCCTCCAGGGGGATGACGTGCACCGTCTCTATGCCTCCCCCTATCGTCGTGTATCTGGGTACCTTAAGGCTCATCGTTAAACATGTTAAAGATGTTAAACTAAATAAGTTTAATTATTTCCTCGGGGAACGCATCATAGAAGCCAAAATCCTTCCGTGAAACCCGGGGGCATGGCTTCACCCCCGGTAAGGTGACTAACATGAGACAGAACAGCGCACTCAAGGGAATGAGGGGGTTCACAGTTGTCTGGGCGGGGCAGTTCGTATCCCTCCTCGGCACACGTATGACCAACTTCGCGTTGACCATATGGGCATGGCAGGTCACGGGCCAGGCCACCACCCTCGCCATGGTCCAGTTGTTCTACTTCGCGCCCGACGTCCTGCTGAAGCCCGTCGCCGGCGCCCTCGTGGACAGGTGGAGCCGGAAGCTGGTGATGATCCTCAGCGACCTGGCGGCTGGGATAGGCACCGTGGCCATCTTCCTTCTGCTGTCAGCCGACGCCTTGCAGGTGTGGCACCTCTACGCCATCTCGTCCTTCATGGGCATGTTCCAGAGCTTCCAGTTCCCCGCTTACAGCGCCGCCGTCAGCACCATGCTCGACAAGGAGCAGTACACGAGAGCCAGCGGCATGCTTGGCCTCGCCAACAGCGCCTCCAACATCTTCGGCCCCGCCGCTGCAGGCGCCCTCCTCGCCGTCGTGGGCACCACCGGCATCATCGCCTTCGACATCATAAGCTTCGTCGTGGCCATAGCCGCGGTTCTCGTGGTGTCCATCCCCCAGCCAGAGCCCAAGGTCGTAGAGACGGAGAAGCGAAGCCTCCTCCAAGACAGCCTCTTCGGCTTCAGGTACATCTATGCGCGGCCCAGCCTCCTCGGCCTCCAGCTGGTCTTCTTCTTCATCAACTTCAGCGCCAGCCTGTGTTTTCCCCTGCTCGCCCCGATGATACTCTCAAGGACAGGCAACGACACCCTGGTTCTCGGCAGCGTCCAGTCCGCGTTCGGCGTGGGCGGACTGGTCGGGGACCTGTTGCTGAGCGCGTGGGGAGGCCCCGAGAAGAGAGTGTACGGCGTGCTGTTCGGCATGATGCTCAGCAGCCTCCTCGGCATGACGATGCTGGGCCTCGGCAGGGCCCCCCTCGTATGGATGCTCGCCTCCTTCATGGAGATGTTCTTCCTCCCGTTCACCAACGGCTCGAACCAGGCCATCTGGCAGAGCAAGGTGCCCCCGGAGATGCAGGGCAGGGTGTTCGCCGTCAGGTCTCAGATCGCGCAGATCTCGGCCCCAGTGGCCATGGCCATAACGGGGCCTCTGACTGACCGCGTCCTCACTCCCTCGATGGATGTGGGGGGCTCCCTGGCACCGGTCTTCGGTTGGCTCGTCGGGGTCGGGCCCGGCGCGGGGATATCGCTGCTCTTCGTTTTCATGGGGGTGGCCGGGTTCCTGACCGGTCTGGCGGGTTATCTTCTGCCCCACATCAGAAACGTCGAGGAGATAATCCCCGACCACGATCAGGTCGTGGCCGAGGCTTAACCATGTATTCGCTATACATGGTTTTCACCTCTACACCCATAAGGTTTAAATAGGATTATACTCGTATTCATTTCGATAATATTCGAATTAACATCGGAGAAAAACGAATAGGGTGTGTTTTGATGTCTGAAAACAACGATGAGAGGAAAAAGCTGAGGGAGGAGGTCAACCTCCTGCGTGAACAGCTACTCAGGATATCCGAGCAGCTCGAAGAGCCCCGAGAAGACGCCGAGGAGGCCCCCGAGGAGGACGTGAGCCATGAAGTTCCCGTCGAAGGCTCGGAAGAGGAGCCTCAAGAGGAAGAGCCGGAAACGGAGGACGATTGGTTTGACGAGGACGAGCCCTACTACAGGCGCCGCAAGCCAAGGAAGAGGATCGAGATTAGGGGGCCTTTCACGGGCGAGGAATTCGGGGACCGTCTGGGTGACTACATAGGCGGCTTCGTGGAGGACGTCATGGAGGGGGTGACCAGCGAGCTGGAGAGAAGCCTCTTCTGGGAGCACCGGCCGGCGAGGGAAAGACCCACCGTGATGAGCGACAGCGAGGTCCAGCGCACAGCCGACGTCATGAGCGCCCTGGGCAACGAGCACCGGGTAAAGATTTTGAAGGAGCTCACCTGGGGCGGTCTATACGTGAGCGATCTGCAGGACACCCTCAAGGAGATCAGCGCCAGCACATTGAGCAGCCACCTCGACGTGCTGCAGGAAGCCGGGCTCATCGTCCAGGAGAGGCGGCGAGGCAGGTACCTCATCACCATGAGCGGCAGGCTCGCCATCAAGATGGCGTCCAGCATAGCCAAGCGCGTAGACGTCGGCGGGGACTCGCCTCGGCCGCGACCGCGGCGCTCCCCCCGGCCTCGGCCCGAGGACCTAGACTAGGCCACTTGTTGTGAGTACAAACGGTGTTCAGCATAAGTGAGTCCACATTATAAGCGCGGGGAGCGAAAGAGGCGTGGTGAGGACGACGACACAGTCTAGACGGCTTTCTGGTATGCGCGGGTTCACGGTCGTCTGG
>CAZCKR010000120.1:0-5588 GCA_964499305.1 uncultured Candidatus Bathyarchaeia archaeon
GCTTCGGGGAGCACATGAGGAGGCTCAGCTACGAGGAGGTGGGGCTGCCCGGCGTCTGGAGCCGGTCAACGGCGGGGGTAACCGTAGACAAGCTCATCTTCTGCCTCCCCGGCTCGAAGGGCGCAGTGCGCACGGCTCTCGAAAAGATTATCCTACCGGGTATCGGGCACATGCTTTGGGAGCTGGATAGAGTTTGACGATGAAGCCGTTCACAGAGCTAACCGACAGAGAAACCGCCATAAAGCTCATCATGGAAAACGTGAAGCCCATCAACCGTGTGGAGACGGTTCTCCTCGACGAGGCCGCGGGCAGGGTGTTAGCCGCCGACGTCGTAGCTGGGTTCGACGTGCCGCCATTCGACAGGGCGTCGATGGACGGCTACGCCGTGAAGGCGCTGGACACGTCTGGAGCTACTAGGGACTCACCCGTCCGCCTCAAGGTTATTGGTGTCCAGCACACGGGTGAGCTGTTCGAGGGGGAGGTGAGAGGCGGTGAGGCCCTAGAGATAGCCACCGGGAGCCCCATCCCGAAGGGAAGCGACGCCGTGGTCATGGTTGAGGACACCTCTCTAGAGGGGGACATGGTCGTTGTCTACAAGGAGCTTGTGGCGGGCCGGAACATGGCCCCCGCCGGCGAGGACATGAAGAGGGGCGATCACGTGCTGAGCAGGGAGGCAGTCCTGACCCCCGGGATGGTCGGGGCTCTGGCTGCTCTCGGCTACGCTGAAGCCGAGGTATACGAGAAGCCGAGGGTGGCGATCTACTCTTCGGGGCCCGAAATAGTTCCACAGGGGACGCCGCTGAGGCCGGGGCAGATATACGACGTGAACAGCTATACTCTATCGGCGGTCATAGAGGCAGACGGAGGAGTCCCCGTGAAGAGAGGCATCATGCTCGACGACGTGGAGTCCATCGAGGCCGCGATCTTGGACGCGGCAGGTCACGACATGGGGATCTTCAGCGGGGGAAGCAGCGTGGGGGCGAGGGATTTCTTCGGCGAGGTGATGGAGAGGCTCGGCGACGTCTTCTTCCACGGCATCAGGGTCAAGCCGGGTAAACCCACCCTCTTCGGCACCGTTGGCGGCACCCCCATCTTCGGGATGCCCGGCTACCCGACCAGCTGCCTCAACAACAGCTACGTGTTCCTGGCGCCCGCGGTTCGCCTCATGGCTCGGCTCCCCCCCAGGGAGGCTCGCGTGCTGAGGCTGCCCATGGGGCGCAGGATGGAGTCGAGGTCCGACCGTGAGCAGTTCATCACCGTGAAGGTGACGGAGGGGAAGGCGTATAGGGTCTATAAGCAGAGCGGCGACATCACCAGCATGACTCACGCCGACGGGTACATAGTGTTGCCTGTGGGCGTAGGTGTGGTCGAGGAGGGCGAGATGGTAGAAGTCACCCTCCTCTACTAGAGCCCTCAACCGTGTTCACTAGCCTTAAAACCTCTTGGGTTTGATGGGTATCAGAGGGTTGTTCGATGGATTTCGAGTTGGGAGAAGAGTACGCCCTGAAGCTGGACGAGGCTGACCCGCTGGCCGGGTACAAGGAGAGGTTCTACGGGTTGCCTGGGTGCATCTACATGGACGGCAACAGCCTCGGGTTGATGAGCTACGACGCCGAGAGCACCCTGCTACGGGTCATAAACGAGTGGAAGAAGCTGGGGATCGGGGGCTGGAGCGGCGCCGAGGTGCCGTGGATAGGGTACGCTGAGAGGCTGGGCGAGCTTCAGTCGCCCCTCGTCGGCGCACACCCCGACGAGTTAGTGATCACAGGCGGCACCACGGTGAACCTCCACGCCCTGGTGGCCACATTCTACAGGCCCGAGGGAAAGAGGCGGAAGATACTGGCCGACGAGCTGAACTTCCCCAGCGACCTCTACGCGTTGAGCGCCCAGATCAGGCTCAGGGGCGGGGACCCAGACGAGGATCTGTTGCTGGTGAAGAGCAGGGACGGCGTCCTCGTCGAGGAGGACGACGTGGTCGACGCCATGGGCGACGAGGTGGCTCTGGCGCTGCTGCCTAGCGTCTACTACCGCAGCGGCCAGCTTCTGGACATGGGGAGGCTCACGGAGGAGGCCCATGAGCGGGGGATTTTGATCGGTTTCGACTGCAGCCACAGCGTCGGGGTGGTGCCGCACTACCTCAGCGAGTGGGGCGTCGACTTCGCTTTCTGGTGCAACTACAAGTACGTGAACGGGGGCCCGGGGAGCACGGGCAGCCTCTACGTGAACCGCCGCCACTTCGGCTCGATGCCTGGGCTGGCGGGGTGGTTCGGCAACGACAGGAGCACCATGTTCGAGATGCGCACCGAGTTCGACCCGGCGCGGACGGCGGCGGCGTGGATGATCGGGACCACGACCATGCTGAGCTCGGCTCCCATCGAGGGTAGCCTACGCATGATGGCTGAGGCCGATATCATGAACATACGTGAGAAGAGCCTCAGCATCACGGGTTACCTGATGTACCTGATAGACGAGATGCTGGGCGGCGACCCCTACAACTTTGGGGTGGCTACGCCGCGGGAGCCCGAGAGGAGGGGCGGCCACGTGGGTGTCACGCATGAGGATGCGTGGAGGATCACTCAGGCGTTGATCGCCCGTGGCGTGGTCCCGGACTTCCGTCCGCCGAACATCATCAGGCTGGCGCCTATACCGCTTTACATAAGCTATCATGATGTCTGGGCGGTGGCGAGGCACCTGAAGGCGGTCATCGACGGTGGGGAGCACGAGGCGTTCAGCGACGACAGGGGCACAGTCACGTAACCCCCTTATTCCTATTTACATGGGATAATCTTTTTGGGCTCGATTGGGGGCTTATGGGGGGTATAGGGGGGGTTTGTACCATGTTACTTGGTATTACGGAAAAAAATTTTTGGACCATGGTTGATGTTCCTGGTTACTTGGAATAAGCGTTTTCGGGTGTCTGTTACTGGTGTTTGGGATTCATTAATCGTCTTCTTCTGTTTATCAGGGCTGCTGCGGCTGCGCCAGCTAGGAGAGCAGAGGCTGGGCTTCCAGGTATCTCCGTGGGGCCTTCTCCTGGGGACCGGTCTGTCTCTTGGGCTACCGCCACAGTGACCGTCTCCTCGAGGACCCTTAGCCCTCGGTGCCACACCACGACATTGTAGACGCCCTCGGCGTTCGGGTGGAAGTTGTACCAGTTGACCGCGGCCTCCCCGGGGCTCGTGTGGGACATCATGGGAATGCTCAGGGGGTTATCCCATGCGTCCATGCCCTCCGGGGGCAGTATCTTCAGCCGGTAGATGCACTCGCTGGGCGTGTCCATGGTCGTTGAGACCCGGAAGCTGACCTTCACCATCTGCCCGGCCATCGGCTCCGGCGGGTCAAAGGTCAGGTCGCTGAAACTGTAGCACTCGCTCATGTACCCGGCTTCGTGGATGGTGAACGTCGTCGCGGGCTCAGCGTCTACAGAGGCGACGTAGACGCCGGGCAACGTGAAGTTGAGCCGCAGCTCAGACCCTGTGTAGCCGCCTGGCCCTACTCCTACCCACATCGTTGTGCCGTTCTCGTATCCCTCGCAAGGCCCCTGTACGCCCCTGTACGTTACGGTGACGTTCCTGGACGCGCCTTGTCCCCCCGTGTTGATGAAACCGATGCTGCCGTAGATCACCTCGTAGACCGTGCGGTTCCCCGGGATCACGAGCTCCGCCAGCACCACGTTCCCCTCGGGCATGGGCTGGAACTCCAGCCCGCTTATGTTCAGGTAGAGGCCACCCAGGGCGTGGGCGACGTCTCCCTCAACCGTAAACTTGCCCTGAAATAATCCGTAGACCCTGTAGACCGTCTCCCCTTCATGAGTCTGATCTGTCTCCGCGAGGAACACGAGGGTTCTCTCACCTACGCTGAACTCGGGCTGGTCCTCAACCCATACACCCATGCTACCTATCTCCCCGCCCTCGACCCTGATGAAAAGGTTCTCCGAGTCCAGCGGGTTCTTGTAGAAGCTTTCGACACTCAACGTAACGATCCTGTAGATCATCCCCGTCAACGTACCATGATGCGTTATGCCTGTGACGGTGCCCAAGACCACGGTGTCCGACTCCTCCCAGAGCTGATCGTAGGGTATCTCTATCATGAGTCCATGGGCTGATGGTGTTAGTATACCCACCAAGAACAGGGTTAACAGCAGCCTCCGGTCCATGCTAAACTGGTTATGTAGATAGGAATATAATACTAGGTTTTTGAACGCAAGCCACCTGACCCACGATTTTGTGGGTCAATGATTCATCAAATCTTTATATCCTGCGTCAGAGCACCACGTGAAACCAGCAAAGCGCGCACACAGTGTCTACCATGAAGCCTGGGGAAAAGAAGATCTGGCAGCTGATCACGACGTCAGACCAGATGCTGTCCTTCCCAGAGCTCCGTGAGGCCACGGGCCTGAGCGACAAGGAGCTCGCGGAGGGCCTCCGGAGCTTCCTCAAGATAGGTTTCGTTGTCAGGGACATAGAAACCGGGCGCTACAGGCTCCCCTACGCTATGAAGAGCCGCGAGCTATACACCCAGGACCACGGTAAGGAGGGGCTGGGGGTAGCCGACCTCTACCCCTACGTGGACTGGGACCGCCTCGACATTCTCAGCAGGAGCAAGGAGATACAGGCCAGGGCCCAGGACGCGACGTCAGCGGGCTACGTGTTCGGGGAGTTCCTCAAGTCCAAGTCCACGGGTCTGGAGCGGAGCCAAGCTTTCATGGACATATGGGAGAGCAGCGTCTACCAGCTCTACGGCTTCATAAAGTTCCTCCTGGACATCATGGTCTCCGCGGACTTCGACGAAGTCGAGGGCAAGGAGCGGTTCCACAGGAACATCCTGGAGATCTTCAAGACAAACATGGACGAGTACTTCTTCCCCGTGCTGCAGAGCCTAGTGTACTTCGTTTTCAAGAACAGCGACCTGCTGGACGACGAGTTCAGGGACTGGTGGGCTCATCTGGAGCTTAAGGTGTGACACCTGGGCTGGGTTTTTAAGCTGTGAGCCGTGTAGCTTCCTAGTGGTTAAATGGTTCTTCCGGTGAAGGTTTTCGAGGTCCGGGGCCTGGAGGGAGACCCCAGGGACACGCTGATGGGCTGGAGAGAGGTCGAGGAGTTGGAGGACGAGGAGACCCAGCTGGTGACCGAGGTGATTGACCTTGAGCAGGTCGAGGACACGGTCACGGGGGTCTTCACCCGGGACTTCATGAGGGAGCGAGTCTACCGGCGCCGGGCACGGATGACGCCGGAGACCGAGGAGGCGCCCTTCTGGATAGTGCCCCACGAGGGTAGGCACTTCCTCGTCGTGATGGCGCCCAGCGTCGCGAGGGGCGTCAAGAAGATGCTGAGCAACCACGTGGCGGTGAGGATAGGGGAGATACTCAACGTCGACGTCCGTGAGAGCAGGATAACCAGCGAGACACTTCAGAGGCTCCACGAGGGCAACCCCAAGGCGACGAACCTCATCTGGTTCGACAACGTGGACATCCCGAGCGTCAACAAGCTGTGCCTCAGCGGCGAGGGCATCGCCGACACGGGGCTCTACAAGGACTACATCGACCACGGCATGATCTGGTACGTGGTGTTCACAAGCCAGGCGAAGGG
>CAZCKR010000121.1:0-5573 GCA_964499305.1 uncultured Candidatus Bathyarchaeia archaeon
GCCGGTGGACTCGGCTCAGGGCTGGCCGACCTCCTGGGAGGATGGTACAACTGGGTGATCTTCACCGCAGTCATCAAGGGAGCGGAGGGATACGTAGCGGGACACTTGGCGGGTAACCCCGACACGAGAACCATGAAAAAGACCGTCATAGCGTGGCTTGTCGGCGGCGCCGTGATGGTTGGCGGCTACTTCGTCGTCCAGGTGTTCATGTATGGGTTCAGCGCCGCGTTGAGCGAGCTTCCATTCAACATGGTCCAGATGATCGTCGCCGGCGTCGTAGGCATCCCAATATCCAGCGCCCTAAAGGACAGGCTGACACTCTAACATCCCTAATATATAGAGCGATCCCGTCCCTTATTCTGTGTCCTCGGCCGAGAAGGCGGCGGAAGCCTTAACCAAGCTGGAGAGCCACGACCTCAGGATACTGCAGGCCATAGAGCTGGGGATGATACGGCACGAGGTCGTCCCCTTCGATGAGGTGGTCAGGTACAGCGGCCTAAACGAGAGCGAGCTGGAGTATAGGATGAAGGGGCTCGACGAGCTGGAGCTGCTGTACAGGCAGTGGGACCCGTACCTCGGCTACATAATGAACTACAACGGCTACGACCTCCTGGCCCTCAACGCCCTCGTGAAGGCCGAGTCGCTCGAGGCCCTGGGCCCACCCATAGGCGTAGGGAAGGAGTCTGACGTCTTCGAGGCCGTCACCCCCGGGGACGTGAAGGTGGCTGTGAAGTTTCACAGGCTGGGCAGGACCAGTTTCCGCGACACAAGGCGTAAGAGGGAGTACGTCGCGGACAGGCGGCACATCTCGTGGCTTTACCAGTCAAGGCTCGCCGCGGAGGCGGAGTACCGTGCCCTCCAGAGCATGCATGAGGCCGGCGTCTCGGTGCCAGAGCCCATAGACCAGAACAGGCACGTGATAGTGATGCAGCTCATAAGGGGAACCCAGCTCTCGGACATCATCAGCCTAGATGAGCCCCGGCTGTTCCTCGACGACATCCTGGAAGACGTGAGGCTCGCGTACAGGGCTGGGGTGATCCATACAGACCTCAGCGAGTACAACATACTGGTAGACGGCGAAGGAGAGGTATGGATAATCGACTGGCCCCAGTACACATCGACGGATCACCCCAACGCCATGGAGCTCCTTGAGAGAGACGTCGGGAACGTGGTTTACTACTTCAAGCGAAAACACGGCCTAGACTACGATCCAGAGCAGGCGTTGAACTATGTCAGAGGCTAGTCTCTCAGCGTCATCTTGACGTCCAGCGCGCTGACGCCCTTGCCGTCGTCGTAGACGAGGATCGGGTTGATGTCCAGCTCCGACAGCTCCGGGAAGTCCCAGACCAGTTCACCGATCCTCAGTATGGCCTCGCGCGCCGCGTCGATGTCGGCGGGGGCCTGCCCGCGGACACCCTTCAGAAGCGTGTAGCTGCGGGTCTCCTCCATCATCTCCTGGGCCTCCCTCTCGTTCATAGGGGCGAGCCTGAAGCTCACGTCCTTGAGGAAGTTTACGTAGATGCCTCCCAAGCCGAACATCACCATGGGCCCGAACTGGGGGTCCCTGCTCATGCCTATGATCATCTCCCGGCCCCTGGGCACCATCTTGTCCACCGTTATGCCGTATATCTTGGCGAGGGGCTGAGCCTTCCTGCTCTTACGCATGATCTCCTCGAAGGCGATCCTCACCATGTTGGCGTTGTTGAGGTTAAGCTCGACGCCGCCGATGTCCGTCTTGTGCATTATGTCCGGTGAGACGATCTTCATCACCACTGGGTACCCAATCTCCTCGGCGAACTCCACGGCCTCCTCAGCGGAGGTGGCGAGCATGCTGGGCGGCGCGTTCACGCCGTAGGCCTGCACGACCGCCACGGCTTCGTGGGGGAAGAGCACATTCCTGCCGTCCTCCCTCACGCCGTCGTATATCCTCCGTACGCTCTCCCTGTCGATGTCCTCGTAATCCGGGGGCTTGAGCTCAGGAATCTTGAGGTGGCGCGAGTACTGGTAGAGGGCGTCCAGCGTCTTGATGCCTTTCTCAGGGAAGTTATAACAGGGAACGCCGTTGTCCTTGAGGTGTTCAGCTGCCTCGGCCACCCAGTCTCCTCCCATGAACACAGATATCACGGGTTTATCCGGGTACTTCTTTGATAGATCGACGACATGCTTGGCCGTCGTCAGGGCGTCCGTCATGGCCTGAGGCGTCAACAGGACGACCAGGGCGTGGACGTTGGGGTCCTGCAAGGCGCACTCGACGGCGAGGGCGTACCTGTCGGGGAGTGCGTCCCCGAGGATGTCTACTGGGTTTCCCGTTGAGGCCGCGTCAGGCAGGCTCTCCTTCAGCTTCTCCACGGTCTCCTCCGAGAGTGAGGCCATCTTCAGTCCCAGCTTCTCCACCAGGTCGGTGGACAGTATCCCGGGGCCGCCGGCGTTGGTTACTATGGCTACTCCTTCGTCCTCCGGCAGACTCTGCTGGGTGAAAGCCACGGCGTAGTTGAACAGATCCTCCATGCTCTCCGTGAGTATTACCCCCGCCCTGTCGAACGCCTTCTGGTAGGCTAGGAAGCTCCCGACCAGGGCGCCCGTGTGGCTGCCCGCAGCCTTGGCGCCGGCGCTGCTGATGCCTCCTTTCACCACCATGACGGGTTTCTTCTTGACGACCCTCTCGGCTACCTCAAGGAACCTTCGGCCCCTCTCGATGCTCTCCAGGTATAGCAGTATCACCTTGATGTCAGGGTCCTCGGCCATGGCCTCTATGAAGTCTATCTCGTCGAGGTCGGCCTTGTTGCCGAGGCTGATTATGCTGCCGAACCCTATCTCCTCGGCGATTATCCAGTCAAGGATGGCGGTGCCCAGGGCGCCGCTCTGTGTTATGAAGCCTATGCTGCCCTTCTTCGGGAGCGAGGACGCGAAGCTCAGGTCGTAGGGCACGTGGGTGTTTGTGGCGCCAAGGCAGTTGGGCCCTTGGAGCCTCATCCCGTACCTTTTCACGGTCTCTACGAGCTTCTTCTCCAGCTCGGCTCCTTCGTGCCCAGTCTCCTTGAAGCCGGCGGAGATGACTATGAGCGCCTCTACGCCTTTCTCTCCACACTGCTCGACGGTGGATATCACATACTGGGAAGGTATCGCTATGACTGCAAGCTCGACGTCGCCGGGAACATCCAATATAGACACGTAGGACTGGTGGCCGAGGACCACGCCTCCACGCACGTTGATCAGGTAGACGTTCCCCCCATACCCGCTCTTGAGCAGGTTATTGGTCAAGACGTATCCGACTTTTCCCGGGGTGTTAGATGCGCCGATGATAGCTACTGACTTCGGCCTGAATATAGCGTCCAGCTTCAAATAACTGACACCCTCAAGACCTGACAAAGAATATATTGTCACTTTAAAAACTTTTGATAAAATTTATCAGACGATAATTTCAGTAATTACTGCCCTTTTTCCAGAAAAACTGTTAAACATAGACCCTGTTCTTCTATTGATTCCCGTTGGCCCAAGAGAAGAAGATTTTCGGTGATCTGGTCAAGGACGTTGTCGACAGAAACCTATGCGTCTCGTGCGGTACATGCGTCGCCGCATGCCCTGTAAACGTCATAGAGTTGGAGGAGGGCTTGCCTCGCCTCGTCGGTGACTGCATAGAGTGCGGTCTATGCTACGCCAACTGCCCCAGGACAACCTTCGAGGTAGACGAGATGGATGAGGCCATCCACGGCCGGACCAGGAAAGAGAGCGAGCAGCTCACAGGCATCTACAGGGGAGCGTACGCCGCGAGAACAAGGAGAGACGACATCCACGAGAAGGCTCAGGACGGAGGCGTCGTGACTTCGCTGCTATCCCAGTTCATCGATGACGGCGGCGACGCCGTCATAGTTGCCGGGCTGGAGGAAGACAAGATATGGGTGCCAGCCCCGGTAATAGCTAAGGATATGGAGGCCGTGATAGAAAGCGCGGGTACCAAGTACACGTCGAGCCCCACGCTAGTCGGCGTCAAGAAGGCCGTGAAAGAGGAGAAACTAGGCAACATCGCCGTGGTGGGCACGGCCTGCCAGATGAGAGGGCTAAGCAGGCTCACCCTAGGCAGGTTCAAGAACAAGCGGTTCACGGACTCCGTGGGGCTCAGGGTCGGACTCTTCTGTATGGAGACCTTCAACTACGGGGACTTCATGGATTACCTGAAATCCAACGGCGTCGACCCCGGCAAGGTCACCAAGTTCGAGATCAAGAGCGGCCGATTCTACGCCTACCAGGGTGACGAGGTCGTCCACAGAGTTAGGCTCAAGAAGGTCAAGGCTCTCATACGGCCCTGCTGCCACAGGTGCGACGACTTCGCGTCGGAGTTCGCCGACGTCTCCGTGGGCAACGTAGGTAGCCCCGACGGCTGGTCCACGGTGCTGGTGAGGACGGAGCGCGGGGAGAGAGCCCTCATGTCGGCGGCGGAGTCCGGCCTCATAGAGCTTGCGCCGATAGACGACTTCGATGCAGGAGAGACCCTTGTACATAGGCTCGCCAAGATGAAGAAGGACAGCGCTCTAGACGAGTAACCCTTTATCCAAGGCGATCTTTACGAGCATCTCCAGCATGGAGTCAGGCAGAGGCGCAGGTTCAGCCACGAGCATGACGTTGTATTGTAGCTCTGCCAAAGCCTCTACCACCTTGGCGTTCACGGCGGCCTCCTCGATGGTCCTCCCGATGGTTGTGACGCCGTGCTGGGGCATGAGACAAGCCACGTGGTCCTTCATCGCCTCAACCAGGCTGTCTGCGAGCTCCTCCGTGCCGGGGGGCGCGAACCTGGACAACGGTATGCCCTTCGCGAGAGCCGGGGCCTGATGCAGATCGAGGCCCATGGGCACGATCTCCCTTCCGGCGATGGACAGAATGGTCGAGTACTTTGGGTGGATGTGCACGACGCCGCCAGCCTCTGGCCTACACTGGTAAAGCCGAGTGTGGAAAGGAGTCTCTGTGCTGGGCTTGGCGTCGCCTTCAACCACTTCCCGGGTGTCTATGTCCACCACTATGAAGTGCTCCGGCTCCAAGTCGCAGAAGCGATACCCTGAAGGCTTGATCAGACACATGGATGGGTCTTCCATCCTGGCGCTGATGTTACCCATGGTACCGTGGGTTAGGCCATTGGCGAACAGCTGCCTGCCAACACTTGTTAGCCTGTCTCTTAGATTTGCATTTGAATCCAAGGAGCGTCACTTGATATCTGGGTGGGGTAGCCGTTTAAATTATTCCTAGCTACCCGCTCCATGTGTAAGCATAGTCGTTAACAGCTGGATGAAACATGATAGTTATAGAGAAAAAAGGTTAGGAGCGCTTGATGGCTCCGAAGTAGACGGCGACCGCCACGCTCGCGACGGCGACGACGACTGCGCCGTACATCATCATCCTCGTGGTGCCCATGTTGGCCTGGATCTGAAGGTACTCCCTGTACATCTCGTCGTACTGGTCTTGCAGATCCTCCATCGCCTCCGAGTTCGGCGGGTTTGCCAGCAAGTCATTGTAGTCTGCCTGCAGCTCCGCGTACTGCTGGATGACCTCCTGGTTCTGCGCCTGCAGCGTGTCGTACCCCA
>CAZCKR010000122.1:0-5558 GCA_964499305.1 uncultured Candidatus Bathyarchaeia archaeon
TGACCTCGGTCTCGGTCATATCCCTGACCCGCTCCCAGAGGGAAGCCTCCTCGGGGGAGACCAGGGTGATGGAGACGCCCTTCTCGCCCTTCCTGGCGGTGCGCCCGATGCGGTGGAAGTAGACCTCAGGGTCCTCAGGCACCTCGTAGTTGATGATATGGGTGACTCCTCTGATGTCGAGGCCACGTGACGCCACGTCGGTGGCTACAACGTACCTGATCTTACCAAGCTTGTAGTCCCTGAAGACGGCGCTCCTCTGGCTCTGCGTGTACCCGCCGTGGAGCGCCTCCACGAGGTAGCCCTCCCTCTTAAGGGTCTCAGCCAGCTCGTCCACGGTCTCCCGGGTGTTGCAGAATATGATGCCCCTCCTGGCGTCGAGGGCGTTCAGCACGCCGTAAAGCCTCTCGACCCTGCTACCTTCGACTGGGACGTGGTGCTGGGCTACGTTTATCTGGGCCACCTCGTCCCTCGACACGAGGACCTTCCGGGGGTGCCTCATGTACCTGACTGACAGGTGGAGAACCTCTGGGCTCAGGGTGGCCGACCACAGGCTGGTCTGCCTCACGAAGGGCGTGGCCCCCAGAATCCACTCGACGTCCCTGATGAACCCCAGCTCAAGCATCTTGTCTGCCTCATCCACGGCCACCACCCGGACACTGGACAGATCAAGCGCCTTCCTCCTCATCATGAGGTCTATTATCCTGCCGGGGGTCCCCACCACGATGTGCGCGGGCTTACCCAGCACCTCGATCTGCCGGTGCACGTTGGAGCCGCCGTGCAGAGTCACCACCCTGGTGTCCATGTAGCGGGCGTAGCCCCTGATGTGGCCGGACACCTGCTCCGATAGCTCACGCGTGGGGCAGAGGACGAGCCCCTGGGTGTAGGGCTTGGAGGGGTCCACCTTCATGAGCATGGGGACGCCGAAGGCCGCGGTCTTACCGGTACCCGTCTGGGCCTGCCCCATGACGTCCCTGCCCTCCAGGAGCAGCGGCGTGGCCGCGGCCTGGATGGGCGTGAGACGCTCCAGCCCCATCCTGCCGAGCCCCCGCAGCATCTCTGGGCTCAAAGGCAGGTCCTCGAACATCATGGCTTCCATGGGGCTTCACCGGGGCGTCATATACTCGACGTCACGGGTATATAGGTGGCTAGTAGACGTGGTGGATGTACGACGGCCCCTTGGGGAACAGCGCGTCCACCAGCATCCTGTGGCTCGGGGCGACCCTGACGTCGGGGTAGGCGTGCTCAAGCTCCTCCCTGCATCTGTAGCCGAGGAGCAGCTGGGGGAAGACGCAGGGGTTCAGCCCGATTGTCCTGTCGGAGCAGTCGCTGCTCAGAGATACACTGGCCACCCGCCCTGACTCGAAGATCAGGTCCACGCTGAACCTGCGGAAGTTCAGGTTCAGCCTCTCGCTGAGTCCGCTGAACTTCGTCCCGGCGAGCCTCGACTCCAGCAGCGGCGCGATCTTCTCCAGCAGCTTCACGTTGTCCACGATCTTGACCTGCCAGCCGTACGGCAGCGACTGATCGGCGCCGAGCCCCACAAGCAGCTCCGAGAG
The DNA here is from genome assembly GCA_964499305.1 of uncultured Candidatus Bathyarchaeia archaeon. Classification (GTDB taxonomy): domain Archaea; phylum Thermoproteota; class Bathyarchaeia; order TCS64; family TCS64; genus RBG-16-57-9. Next base: position 1,557 of record CAZCKR010000122.1, read on the forward strand.
AGGGTCCACGTACCCCAGGGTGGAGACGAGTGTCTCAAGCCCGTTCTCCACGCAGCGCCTCCTCAGGAACGCCAGCACCTGCCTGTGGGCCTCGGGCACGGCCCCAGCCTCCTTGAAGACGAGGGTCTTGTCCCTAGGGCGGGGCTGGACCCTCACGTATGCCTGCACCTCGCCGTCCTCGTGGAGCGTGTAGCCCTCGTAGGGCTCGCCGTTGTAGACGCCCGTCATGTGCTGCATCCGCCACACAGCCGCTGTCCGGGGGCAGTGAACCATGTACCTGCTATGGTAGGAGTCGAGAAGCTCGGCGGCAGCCGGTATATCGGCCTCGGTGAACTCCCGGGACTCTAGGCTCGGCTGCGTGTCCGGCAGCTCGCTCACAGGTATGGTGGTCTTGTGGTCGAGGTCCAGCGAGTACTCGTACCCGAACTGGCGGTAGAAGAAGGGTATCCCGGCGAGGGCGCAGAGGTCGTAGCCCCCGTTCCCGGCGGCTTCGTCGAACCTCTCGTTCAGCATCCGCTGAAGGCCCCTGCCCCTGTGGTCCGGGTGTGTGGCGACGCAGCCCATCTCGGCGACCTTGAGCTCCACGCCGTCCATCACCCAGGTCTGGGGTATGAGAACGAGGGATGCAACGGTTTCATCGCTATACGTGACCGCGAACAGGTGGTCCATGGTCATGGGCGGGTAGAGATCCAGGAGGCGCCTGACGAGGCCGCCCACATCCTCGTGGGGGAAGACGACCCTCATGAGCGCGTAAACCTGCTCGACGTCGGCCTCTGTGTGCGGCTTCTTGAAGTTGTACCCGTCGTCTCCCATGGTGTTCCTCATGTGGAACGCCTTTAACAGTATAAGCGTGTGGATGTGTTTGTGGCCGCCGCGGAACCTCACTTCTTCTCGTGCAGGTGCTCGACGACCAGCCTGTCGCCGTCGATCCTTACCTTGACGTACCCTTTCTCGTCCCTGAATGGGAACGCTGAGTCGGTCGCCACCCCGACCGGCACATATATGTAGAGCTTGTTGTCTGTCTTCCAGTACTTTCCCTTTCCTTCGAGCATCTGATCCCCCTTTACTCTTGGCGGCGTGGGGGAAAAGGTTTATCTGTAACCCCCTGGGTATTTCCCGTGGACATACTACAGGAAATGCGGTTGTTATGTCCGGAGGTATTTCTATGGAAAGCCAATTAGATAAAAATAGCTGGTCCAAGACATGCAGCGGAAACACCGCGGCCAGCCAAGGAAGCTTTGAGACGCTCCAGGAGTGCTTTAACGACCTTCACTTAATTCAACGCGTCATACTCGTGGAAGAGGACCAGGCACTGAGCATCGAAGAAGTACTCGTGAGGGTGCTCGGCTTCTACAGGCGATTCGTGCCCTACAAGTAACATAGACGGGCACACTCAACGTCACCCTCCCCCTTTTTTAATCATGTATACGGAGACGGGCAAACAGGAAGGAAACCATCAACCCGATGAATAATGCAGCGTAGCTAAAACCCGGGATGCCCCCACCTTGATCCGTCGTCTCATCACCGAGCTGCGTCCACTGACTCCAGCCATGAAGATTACAGTGAGCCCTGACCCTTATACCCGTGCCTGACGATTCAAGAATGTGCTCAACCGTAAAAACGGTACCAGACTGTTCACCCAAGTCTTCGATTGCAAAGACTTCTCCATCAACCTCGACCTCAATGGAGTCAATGTAATGCGATGATGACGGCGACCCATGGCTGACCTCGATGATCAACACGTCGTCATCTCCACGCCTCGCCTCTTCAAGGCTCAGAACAGTCGGCACATTGGCATAGATGACGGTCAATGGGATGAGGCATGATAAAACGAGTAATAGACCCAAAACAAAGAGGCTTCTCGTCTTCAAATCAGACCTAAAAAACACAGAGGAACCACTGAATATAAACAGAACGTGAGATGCGTTATTGACTCAGGTAACCTTTATTCCAAATAGAGTCTATCTTTGTATGTGTCGAATCTTTTAGGGACATCTGCTCCTCTGTCATCGGATATCAGCCTAGTGATTCAGGTGGCAGTCATTTTGGTCTTGTCGGGGGCGGTGTACAGGGCTAAAGGTAGGCGCTTCCTACAGCACGCGTACCTGATGCTGGCGTGCACCATCCTGAACACCGCGAGCGTCGCACTCGTCATGGTACCCGTCGCGTGGGCTCTGATCCAGGGAGTAGCCCTCTCCGGTTTCATGGCCCTAGTACTGGTTCACGCCATCACAGGGATCACCGTCCTCGCAGCAAGTTACTATCTCATGTGGGTCTGGAGGCTCGACAAGCCGGGGCCCTGTTTCAAGCAGAAAAACAAGATGCGTCTACTAGCTGCAGCATGGGTGGCTGAGGTCGCCGCAGGGATCGCCGTCTACTATCTCCTGTACCTTTAAGAGAGGCTCATATACACGCCCTCACTGCCTTGTGGAATAGGCGGGGAAGGTCTCAAAACCATAAATTGAATTATCAGTACCCATGATTCAGTATCTATCTGAGGGTACACCGTTTTGCTGGGCGACGAACCAGACGAGGAAAAATGCATGACTGGGGAGTTCGAGAGGCGCCTCATAGAGGAGATGGGTGACATCTCGTCCGAGCTGGCCCACGACCTGCGGAGCCCCCTCCAGACCATCCAGAACGCCGTCTTCCTCCTCGAGCGCAGCCCCGAGAACCCCATGTTCTACACCATGATACGTGAGAGCCTCAAGCAGACGACCCAGATACTGGACAGCTTCAGAGACTTCTACAAGGGACACCTGCTGAAGATGGTCGAAGCCGACATCGTCAAGGCCTACGAGCTAGGGATCAGCGAGCTCGAGGTACCCGACGACGTGGAGTTGACTCTCGAAGCCGACGAGATCGAGAGGTTCAGGATGGACCCCACCAAGTTGGCGCTGGTCTTCAGGAAGCTCATCAAGAACGCCGTTGACGCCATGCCCGGAGGCGGCGAAATAAGAGTCGGCATAAAGGACCGGGGCGACCACGTCGAGGTATGGATAAGCGACACCGGGCCAGGCATCCCCGAAGAGGTGATGAAGGTGATCTACAAGCCCTTCATGGCGAAAAGGAAGGGAGGCAAGGGCCTGGGTGTCCCCGCCTGCAAACGGATAGTGGAGTCCCACGGCGGAACCATAGGCTTCGAGACATCCCTCGGCGAGGGCACCACCTTCACTTTCACCGTCCCCAAGGGCTAAGGGTTTTTCTCTGCGGAGCCGTCCATATCACCAGAGCAGGATGAACACGGTATCCAGCCGCCTGATACACAGGAACCTGGAGGAGCCCGCCGTCCTAGAGACGTTCAGGCTCCTCGAGAACGACGGCGAGGCGCAGAGCTACCTCAGGATGGCCAACGTCATGGCGGTCAAGAGGCTCACATACAACGACCACGGCCCCGTCCACGCCAAGATAGTGGCCGGCAGCGCCCTGGAGATATTCAGGCTGGTCTCGGAGGCCGTGGAGCCCAGCTGCGTAGCCAACGGGGTGGGCGACTACGAGAACGCGAAGATAATCATTCTGTGCGGCGCATACCTGCACGACGTAGGCAACGCCATACACAGGGACCGCCACGAACAGAACGGCCTAGTGCTGGCTGCGCCCATACTCGAGCGGGTGCTGGGCCGCGTCTACCCCTACGACGCGGAGCTGGTCTACCGCCTCAAGTCCGAGGCGCTGCACACCATCTACGCCAGCGACGACAAGGTGCCCTGCCTCAGCGTCGAGGCCGGGGTGGTCACCGTCGCGGACGGCACCGACCTAGCGGAGGGCCGGTCCAGGGAGCCCTACAAGGGAGGCAAGAACGACATCCACTCGGTGTCAGCCCTAGCCATAAAGAGGGTGAACATCGGCAAGGGAGAGCAGAAACCCGTAAAAATTCAGGTGGAGATGGCTAACCCCGCCGGCATCTTCCAGGTCCAGGAGGTCTTGGGCAAGAAGCTGATGTCAAGCGGCCTTGAGGACCTGGTTGAGGTCTCGGCCGTCATGGGCGGCGAGGAAGTGAAG
>CAZCKR010000123.1:0-5554 GCA_964499305.1 uncultured Candidatus Bathyarchaeia archaeon
CGTGGGCGTGGTCTCGGCTCCGCTGACCACTGCGAGCTTCGAGCCGGACGTCGCGGTCGTCTACTGCGACTCGGCCCAGCTCCTCAGGCTCCTCCTGGGGCTCGCCTACGAGGACGGCAGGGACATCGAGACGGTGCTGGGGGGCCACTCGGCGTGCGTCTACGCCGTGGTTCCCTCCATGTTGAAGGGAGAGTGCCAGGTCTCGGTGCCCTGCAGGGGTGACAGAGGCCGTGCGGGTACCCAGGACTACGAGATGATATTCAGCATCCCCAGGGATCAGATAGCTCGGGTTGTCGAGGGCCTAGAGCAGCCGGGGACGGCGTCCGTGCCCACCAAGTTCAGCATGAACCCCGAGTATGGGCTCAGCCCCGGTTACGCTGAGATAGCCAGGCAGATGGGGCAAAGGGCGGCAGACGGCTCAGAGATCAGGGGCTACACGGCGAAGGAGCGGAAGCACAGCCTCCAGTACCGGTAGGGCTCAGCAAAACTCGAGGGGCTCCACGAGGCCGTGGCTCTCGGCGCGGTACAGGGGGTGCCCTATGCAGTAGTCCACCCCCCTGAGCATCTCGTGCCAATTCATCTCCAGCTCGGATGTATACCTGCTCAGGGGCATCCACATGAGGTGCACCTCGAAGCACTGCTCCGGCTTCTTCACCCTGTGCCTCATCCTCCTCGAGTCTATGGACGTGAACCCGAGGCGCTCCATGTGGCTGAGCCTCAGCCAGGGGCTCGGGTGGCCGTCGAGGGCGATGGACGCGAACCCGGCGGCGTCCCGCGCATCCTCCCGCACCCCTTCGACGAGCGTCTTGCCGAACCCGCGGCCCGCAGCCCTACTTAACACCCAGACGCAGCTCATAACGACGACGCCTTCTCCGTCGATGGGGTACGGCGACGCGTCTGGTGGGGCGTACTCTATCATGCCGACGGCTTCACCGTCCATGAAGAGCACGTGCTTCCTGAGGCCTTTACCTATCGCCTCCGCGAGGTATTCAAACCTCTTCCTGTAACGCCTCACCCTCGTGAAGGACGCGAGGCAGCCGTGGAGGTGCAGCTCATGTTCCTTGCTGTGGGTGACGTCTATGACGCGTATCGCTGGTAGTCAACGTGGACTCTTGAGAGACGTGAGGCAGACTAACGTTATATCTTTAGCTCGGACCTCCGCGCCATCTTAACAGTTATCTCAGTGATCCCTCTCTCATACATGAGGAACCCATTATGAGTTATTTCACGCACCTGGAGTGCACGGCGTGCGGAGAGAAGCACGACGCAACCAAGGTTCAGACAGTATGCAAGAAGTGCGGTAAACCGCTGTTCGCCCGGTACGACCTAGAGGCGGTCAAGGAGGCGGTCACCAGACGGGAGCTTGTGGGCCGCGAGGCCACCATGTGGAGGTACTGGGAGCTGCTCCCCGTCAAGAGCCGGAGGAACGTCGTATGTCTGGGGGAGGGCTGGACGCCCCTCATCCACACGCCGAGGCTCGGCGAACGGATCGGCCTCAAGGACCTCTGGGTCAAGGACGAGGGCATAATACCGACGGCGAGCTTCAAGGCCCGAGGCCTATCCATGGCCGTAAGCAAGGCCAAGGAGCTGGGCATCAAACGTGTCGCCCTTCCCTCGGCTGGGAACGCCGCCGGCGCCATGGCCGCGTACGGCGCACGGGCCGGGATGGAGGTCTACGTCTTCATGCCCAAGGATGCGCCTAAGGTGAACATGATTGAGAGCCAGATAGTGGGCGCCAAGGTGGTGCTCGTCGACGGTTTCATCACGGACGCCGGGAAGCTTGTGAAGGAGGGCAACGACGAGATGGGGTGGTTCAACGTCGCCACCCTCGGCGAGCCGTACCGGGTAGAGGGCAAGAAGACCATGGGGATCGAGGTCGCTGAGCAGATGGACTGGACGCTCCCCGATGTCATCGTCTACCCCACAGGCGGCGGCACAGGCATCATCGGCATGTGGAAGGTCTTCGACGAGCTGGAGGAGCTTGGCTGGATCGGCGGCGAGCGGCCCCGGATGATCAGCGTCCAGGCGGAGGGCTGCGCACCCATCGTAAAAGCATTCGAGGAGGGAAAGGAGGAGAGCGAGTACTTCCAGAATGCCTCCACGCTGGCGGCGGGGCTCAGGGTCCCCAAGGCGCTTGGCGACTTCCTGGTGCTAAGGGCCGCACGCGAGAGCGGAGGCGCCTGCGTAAGTGTCACCGATCAGGAGATCATGAACAGCGTGAGTCAGATAAGCGAGGCCGAGGGAATCTTCGCGTGCCCCGAGGGGGCAGCCACGTTGGCGGCGCTGAAGAAGATGCTCGCCAGCGGCGACGTCGACAGGGACGAGCGGGTCGTGCTCTTCAACACGGGCTCTGGCCTCAAATACACGGACCTCTTCGAGGTCGACGCCCCCGTGGTCGACTCCAGCAAGCCTTTCGACTACAAGTCCCTTCTCTAACACTTTTATTCAACGCGCAATGATTTTTTCTCATGACGTACGACGACTCAGAGGTAGCTGCCATCCACGAGACCGTTGACGCCTACCTGAAAGCCATCAAGACAGGGAAGATGGAGCATTTCGATCGCGCCTTCTACCCGTTCGCCCACATCATAAACGCGGACACGGAGGACCCTGACCAGGTGAAGCTGACCCGCGACGAGTTCGCGGGACGTATCGCCAAGAGGCATGAAGAGAATATGCTCACAGAGGAGATCGCCCACGGCGTGTCGGTGAGCTACGTGGGCGCCGCCGCCAACGTCCGCGTGGACTTCGAGCTCAGGATCGGGGAGAACACGGTTTGGGGCACCGACTACTTCAACATGGTGAAGCACGGCGGCGTGTGGCGTATAACCCAGAAGATATACGCCGTCACCAATTAGATTCACAACACTTTTCTACTCAAACTCGCTTTTTCCCGGATACGCCATGAGGACAGCCAGAGCCTTCGCCCCGGGGCACCTGACGGGGCTTTTCCAGATATGCGTCGAGCCGGAGGACCCCATACTGAAGGGCGCCAGGGGCTCAGGCGTGAGCCTCACCCAGGGAACCTACACCACGGTCAACGCTGAGCCCTCGGAGGCGCCCAGCCACAGGGTGTTCATAAACGGCGAGGAGATGAGGGACGCGGTGATATCCGAGAACGTCCTCAGCAAGTATCTTCCCAGGCTCTCCGAGCCCCACAGTATCGTCGTCGAGCACGTCATAGAGACGCCCCTCACCGCGGGCTTCGGCAGCAGCGGCGGCGGCGCCCTGAGCCTCAGCCTCGCCCTCAACCAGGCCCTCGGCACGGGGCTCACCAGGGTGGAGGCAGCCCAGATAGCTCACGTGGCCGAGATCGAGTGCGGCACCGGCCTCGGAAGCGTCTTCGCCGCAGACAGCGGCGGCTTCGGCGTCCTCTACGTGCCCGGTGCCCCGGGCGTAGGCGAGGCCATGCACTACGAGGGCAGCGACGGGCTCTCCGTGGTCTACCTCCACTACGGGCCCATACCCACCAAGGAGGCCCTCGGCGACCCCGAGCTGCGGCGCAGGATCAACGAGCTGGGCGGCAGCTACGTCGACCAGCTCCACAGGGAGCTGACCCCTGAGAGGTTCATGAGCTACAGCCGCCGGTTCACGGAGCACGTCGGCCTCGTGACGCCGAGGCTGAGAAGGGTCTTCGACGCCACCGACCTGGAGGACTACACCTTCACGATGGCGATGTTCGGCGAGGTGGCTTTCACGTTACAGCACAAGGAAGACGTCGAGCCTATACTCGGGTTGCTGCGGGAAAGAGCCAGTGACGCCTGCCCCGTGGTATGTGGCGTAGACACCGGCGGAACCGTCCTGCTTTGATGAACAGAATGTCTTGGAGCCTCTGAAGTGTTTGTGCTAGAGTTTTATTGGTATCAGCAGCTCGGTGATGTAGTGGGTCATGTATACTGGCCTCGGAACCTTTCTGGACATCTCTAGGAAGTGGTCGAAGCCGTTTGCCTCGAACACCCAGACATAGTTCCACTTGGCGTTCATGCTGCCGTATAGTCCTTCATGCCCGACTCCTGTCTCGTTGCAGCTCTCCTGCATTTTCCTGTCGTGCTCTTTGAGCTCCTTGTGTGAACCCGCCCAGTCGAAGTATAACAGAATTTTCATCCGTGTGTCCCCATGACGTACCCGACCACCCATATATCATTATCGCCCTCGTGGAATTCACCGAAGGCTGAATCCTGCTGTTCTAAGGTGGATCACAATTAATATTAGAACATGAGCGTACCCTTGATACCTATTAGTGATTAGTATGCCAAGGAGCGTTTTCGATACACCGACCGTCAAGAGCAGGCTCGCCGCCCGCGGAGTCAAGTGGCACCGGGACCCCCCGGACGTCATCCCGCTATGGCTGGCCGACCAGGGCTACCCCATCTGCCCCGAGCTAAAGGACGAAATGAGGAAGGTAATAGAGGAGGAGTACGTTGTCTACAGCTCCGACGCAGAAGCCAGAAAAGCGATAGCCGATAAGCTTAAGCGGGTCAACAAGATCGAGGTCCCCCCCGAGCAGGCGATGATGACCCAGGGGGTAATCCCCGCCATGTGGCTTGCCGCGAGACACGCGTGCCGCCCAGGCGACGAGGTCATTGTCACGGATCCCATGTACTTCCCGTTCTTCATCAGCGCTGAGGTCACGCAGACACAGCCGGTCTACTGGAAGCTCGACCTTGACAGTAAATACAGGTTCGACGTCGAGAAGCTCAAGGAGCTCATCACCCCCAAGACGCGGCTCATCTACGTCTGCAACCCCCACAACCCGGCGGGCCGCGCCATGACCAGGGAGGAGCTCAAGGGCGTCGCCGACATCGCCGTGGACAACAATATCTACGTGATGGTGGACGAGCTCTGGGAGGACGTCAGGTACGACGGCGTAAAGCACATCAGCCTCGCCGCCCTGAACCCCGAGATAGCCGACCTCACCGTCACAAGCTGGGGCTTCAGCAAGACGTGGAGCGTCCCCGGCCTCCAGGCGGGGTACCTGGCTTGCACCAACAAAGTGATGTTCCAGAACATCCAGCGCCTCGGCAGAGGCATCCTCAGGGGCACCAACAACCTGGGGAAGGCCGTCGCGCCGCTGATCTGCAGCGGCAAGATCGACTACTGGGTCGACGACATGAACAAGTACCTCGCTGAGGTCAGGGACCTGGTGGCGAAGAGGCTCGACGAGATGGGCGACTTCACGATACCGCACATGGAGGCGACCTACCTCATGTTCCCCAGGTTCAACTACGGGCTGACATGCGACGAGCTGGACAAGGTCCTCTTGAAGGACGCCAAGGTGAGCTTTAACAAGGGCGCAGTGTTCGGGCCGTCGGGTCAGGGCCACATGAGGATACTGACCGCCACCAGTAAGGCTATAATGAACGAGGCTCTCGACAGGATCGAGGGCGTCATCCCGAAGCTGGAGAAGCTGCGGGGCTGAGCCCCGGGGGCCTTTAACCCACTTTTTGTGCCCGGTTACTTGGAATAAGCGTTTTTTCAGATGAGCCTGGGTTTGATTGATGAGGGTTCTCTTCTACCTGTTTCAAGTGGGTTGGAATCTCGGGGAAAAATTTTT